>NZ_JEYB01000015.1:0-81099 GCF_000582255.1 Acinetobacter sp. 1566109
AGGAAGATCATCATGGCTAAAGCCAAGTTTGAACGTAATAAACCACACGTAAACGTGGGTACAATCGGTCACGTTGACCATGGTAAAACAACTTTAACTGCTGCGATTGCAACTATTTGTGCAAAAACTTACGGCGGTGAAGCGAAAGATTACTCGCAAATCGACTCAGCACCTGAAGAAAAAGCACGTGGTATTACAATTAATACTTCACACGTAGAATACGATTCTCCAATTCGTCACTACGCACACGTTGACTGCCCGGGCCACGCCGATTACGTTAAAAACATGATCACTGGTGCTGCTCAGATGGACGGCGCGATCCTTGTATGTGCTGCGACTGACGGTCCAATGCCACAAACTCGTGAACACATCCTTCTTTCTCGTCAGGTTGGTGTACCTTACATCATCGTATTCTTGAACAAATGCGACCTTGTTGACGACGAAGAATTACTTGAATTAGTAGAAATGGAAGTTCGTGAACTTCTTTCTACTTACGACTTCCCAGGTGATGACACTCCAGTAATCCGTGGTTCAGCTCTTGCTGCTCTTAACGGTGAAGCAGGTCCTTACGGTGAAGAATCAGTTCTTGCTCTTGTAGCAGCTCTTGACTCTTATATCCCAGAACCAGAACGTGCTATCGACAAAGCATTCTTAATGCCAATCGAAGACGTATTCTCAATTTCTGGTCGTGGTACAGTAGTAACAGGCCGTGTAGAATCTGGTATCGTTAAAGTTGGTGAAGAAGTAGAGATCGTTGGTATTAAAGATACAGTTAAAACAACTGTAACTGGCGTAGAAATGTTCCGTAAACTTCTTGACGAAGGCCGTGCAGGCGAGAACTGTGGTGTATTACTTCGTGGTACTAAGCGTGAAGACGTACAACGTGGTCAAGTACTTGCTAAACCAGGTACAATCAAGCCGCACACTAAATTCGACGCAGAAGTATACGTACTTTCTAAAGAAGAAGGTGGTCGTCACACTCCATTCTTAAATGGTTACCGTCCACAGTTCTACTTCCGTACAACTGACGTAACTGGTGCGATTCAGTTGAAAGAAGGCGTTGAAATGGTAATGCCAGGTGACAACGTTGAAATGTCAGTAGAATTAATCCACCCAATCGCAATGGACCCAGGTCTACGTTTTGCGATCCGTGAAGGTGGTCGTACTGTAGGTGCTGGTGTTGTTGCGAAAGTAACTGCATAATCACTTTTCAGTGAAAAAAGCGCTCCTTTTGGGGCGCTTTTTTTATGTTTAATTGTTCGACAATTCAATAGAAAGCTGGCCTTAACTGATACTTCAATGTCCCTATTTGCACTTAAGCCTTTTTATTAACTTTGTATGATAAGAATCAAGAAAACGAACAATAAAGTTTAAGTAACTACGGTTACTAGCAAGGAGCTTTCACTATGAACGCTAAAGTAAATATTACGAATCGTGCCGGAGCAAGCTTTCCTGTACGTCGTATGAACTTTGACTTTAATGATGTACCAGAATACTGGATGAATGGTTCTGCTGGCCTTACACATTTTATGACAGCATTATCAGCACTATTTCCTGCTGGTGAAAAGTTCTTTATTGATAGTGTACGTGCGGTGCGTTATCACCCAGCGATTAAAAACAATGAAGAGCTACAAAAAGAAATTAGTGCTTTCATTGGTCAAGAGGCTATGCATACTCAAGAACATGTGAACTTTAATGCATCTGCACAAAAGTTCGGTCATGATGTAGAGTCGTTGGAAAAATTTACTGATACAGCTATTCAGACTGCCCGTAAAACTTTTGCAAAGATCGTAAAACCATTTGGTATGACGCAAGAAATGGTAGATTTAACTGCGACTACGGCTCTTGAGCATTTTACTGCAACGATTGCATCTCAGCTTTTAGTTAATACTCATATTCAAGAGCTTATGACAGACAAAACAATGTCAACTATGTGGTATTGGCATGCAATAGAAGAAAATGAACATAAAGCCGTAGCTTTTGATGTATACGAAGGCGTATTTGGCAAAGGTGTTAAAGCTTATGCATTACGTACAAGTTCACTTGTATTTGCGATGGCGCTTATTTTCGCAATTCAATCTTCGTTTGTACTCCGTCTTTTAAGAGAAGATAAAAAATTAAACTTAGATGAATTGTCTGTGATTTATAAATATGGTTATAGCCCGTCGAAAGGCATTATTACGGGTATGGCTAAAGAGATGTTGGCTTATTTTAAACCAGGCTTTCATCCTAATGATTTAGATACAGTTAGCCTATTAAAATCATGGAAAGCCAAACTTGGACTTTAAATTAAAAATAAAGTGAAAAGGACTGTTAGCAGTCCTTTTTTATTGTCTTGAAACCACTGCTCATTTTTAAAATTGATATATGTTCATTTTGCTCCAGAAAGGGGCTAGTGATGACCTCATCTGATAATTTGCTGTCCTCATCTGCACTTAAATAGCGCTTTCAAAGGCGTATTATTATAAATATTAAGAAAATAAATAAGGATATAAGTGAATTGATGGTTCACTTAAAGGAGTCTGACATGAATGCTAAAGTAAATATTTCTAATCGTGCCGGAGCAAGTTTCCCTGTACGTCGTATGGACTTTGAATTTGCTCAAGTCCCACGTTATTGGGCAAATTACGATGCAGGATTAACTCACTTTATGACAGCATTATCGGCTCTTTTTCCTGAAGGCGAGCAGTTCTTTGTAAATAGTACACGTGCAGTACGAAATGATCCAAAGCTTGCTGACCCGGCTCTTCAAAAAGAAATAAGTGCTTTTATTGGTCAAGAAGCTATGCATTCTAAAGAACATTTAGCATTTAACGCTTCTGCGCAAGCGTATGGGTATGATGTTCGCAAAATGGAAAAGCAAACAGGTACAGTTATTAAAATGGGTACAGCAGTTGTAACCAAGTTAATGAAACCTTTTGGCTATACTAAAGAAATGATTGATTTGACAGGTACTTGTGCTTTAGAACATTTTACATCGACGATTGCCGCTGAACTTTTACAAAATCCTGAAATTCAGGCCATGTTCCAAGATGACACCATGTATCACTTATGGATGTGGCACGCAGTAGAAGAAAATGAACATAAAGCTGTTGCGTTTGATGTGTATACAAGTATGTATGGGCAAGGGCCAAAAGCTTATTTTATGCGCTCAACCGCTTTAATTATTGCGATGACATTAATCTTCGCTACACAATCTTATTTTACTGCTAAGTTACTTAAGACTGATGACAAGCTAACTTGGAAAGACACCAAATACATGCTTAAGTTTATGTATGGTCGTAAAGGTTTTATGACCCGTCAAATTCCTGAGTTACTTGATTTCTTAAGACCAAAATTCCATCCAAATGATTCAGATACGACAGCTTTATTGGCCACTTGGCGTGAAAAGTTAGGGCTTTAAAAAACTGTCCGGAAAAAGAGCAATTTAATTGCTCTTTTTTTTACTCGTTTTTTCTATTTAAGTTTCTATAATACGTTTACTTTGAAATCTAAAAATGTGCTGAAACTCATGATCCGTACTATGCAAGCCTCCGATATTGATAGTGTTGCCCAAATTGAGAAGCTTGTTCAAACACACCCATGGTCTAGGCAGCAATTTCTAGAATCTGTGAACTCTTATCAGTGTACGGTAATTGAGTTAAATAATAAGGTCGTCGGTTTTTGTATTTTACAACCTGTGTTAGATGAAGCGAACTTATTGCTTATGGCAATTGATCCTCAAATGCAAGGTAAAGGTTTAGGATATCAATTGTTGGAAACCTCGATTGGGCGGTTAGAAAATCAACCTGTACAAATTTTTCTAGAGGTTCGTGAAAGTAATAAAGCAGCCATTGGTTTATACGAAAAAACAGGTTTTCATCAAATTGATGTGCGTCGCAATTATTACCCAACTCAAGAGGGTGGGCGTGAAAATGCCGTTATTATGGTAAAAAGCTGTACCGACGATTTTGCGTCTTTATTTTAAAATGGCTGTCTTGCTGCGGACTTAACAACAAGACAGAATCGAGCTATTTAATAATTAAATTATTCCACTCAGAAGGTAATGTCGTCATGAGAGAGTTACCTAACTGATTGATCTCTTCAGGCGATAATGATCTATTTAAGCGGCGCCATTGCCCATCTAATAAAAGTTCTAGTGGAGTATATTGAGATTTATAATTCATTTTGGCTGAGTGGGGTACCCAATAGCCTAAGTAAAGATATTCTAAACCAAGTGATTTTACATATTCGATCTGATTCAAAATTGAATAAACACCCAAAGATCTGCGGTGCTCGTCTGGGTCGAAAAATGTATAGACCGCAGATAATCCATCATCCATTAAATCACATGTAGAAACGCTAATAAGACGATTGTCTTTCCATAGCTCTAAGAAGAAACTATCTGTACAACTATGAACTAGGAATTTTTCAAATTGATCTAAACTTGGCGGAAACATATCACCATCGGCATGGCGCTCGTTAATGTAACGTTCATATAAATCATAATGAATTTGTGCAGCTTGCCGTGTTGGCAGAACAGTCATGGTAAGGTCTTGATTCCGCTTCCATGCTTTTTTTTGCATACTGTTCATTTGGAAGTCGGCAACTGGAACACGACAAGACAAACACTGTCTGCATAAATGACATTCAGGTCGATATACAAAGTCACCACTACGACGAAAACCTAATCGCGATAACTCTGAAAGAGTCACCACATCAATTCGGTGAATCGGGTCTAAAAAGACCATACGTGCTGACTTATTTTCTAAATAGCTGCAATCGTGAGGTGGAGTAATATAGTATTGCAGATCATTTAAAAGGGACTTCGGGTGATATGATTTCATGATTGGTCCCTCCTGTTGTCATTCCATTAATTTTGCATTTAATGCTATTGTTTTACTTGAAAATACACGTTCTTGATACTTTTTCCAATTGATAGAGGGGTGAATAATTACATCTTGTAACGATTTAAGATATTCCTGCCGAGAAAGTGTACAAGCCCCCAAGCTAATTAAATGACTATTTACCAGTTGGCAGTCGACCCAAGGAAGCCGATTTTCTTGACCGATTAACATTAAAGTATAAAAAGCCATTTTAGAAACATCGGTTTGAGTACTAAACATAGACTCGCCAAAACAACCCTTACCAATCGTAACTCCATATAAACCGCCTACCAGCTGTTTGTCTTGCCAAACTTCTATGCTGTAGCCATAACCTGAATTAAACAACGCGCAGTAACCTTGAATAATATCTTCGCTAATCCAAGTTTCGTTAGCATAACTTCGAGGTAGTGAACATGAACGAATGACTTGTTCAAAAGCACGGTTTACCGTAATGGTGTAATCGTGCTTTTTCATGTTCCGAATGAGCGATTTACTTGGTTTATAGTTTTGAGGGTAAATCACACAGCGTGGTTCAGGACTCCACCAACAAATAGGTTCATCTTCATTAAACCAAGGAAAGAGTCCGTGAGTATATGCTTCATAGAGGGTAGAAGGGGAGAGGTCAGCACCAATGCAAATTAGACCATGACCATCTGGATCGGCTTCCTCTGGATCTGGAAAAATATATTGAGATAGAGGTAGTATGTTCATAAAACTAAAATAATGTGTGCTTAAGGGTTATGCTATAAAAATTAATTTGAGGCAGCCAGCAATTATTATAAATGATAAAAAAACAGCCGTTTTATAACGGCTGTTTGAAATATCTAAACTTAAAGATTATCTAGATATTTTTCTGCATCTAATGCTGCCATACAGCCTGAACCAGCTGAAGTAATGGCTTGACGGTAGATACTGTCAGCAACATCACCCGCAGCGAAAACACCTGCTACAGAAGTTGCTGTTGCATTACCTGAAGTACCGCTTTGTACTTGAATATAGCCATCACGTAAGTTTAACTGGCCTTCAAACATTCCAGTGTTTGGCTTATGACCAATGGCAACGAATAAGCCTTGAACTTGTACATCTTGTTTGCTTTCATCTTTTGTAGATTTTAAGCGAACACCTGTTACGCCAGTATTGTCACCAAGGACTTCTTCAACTTCATGATTCCAAATAATACTGATCTTGCCTTCTTTTTCTTTAGCAAATAAGTGATCTTGTAAAATCTTCTCAGAGCGTAAAGAATCGCGGCGATGAACCAGTGTTACATGTTCAGCAATATTTGATAAATAAAGCGCTTCTTCAACAGCGGTATTACCACCACCTACAACCATTACTTTTTGGTTTTTATAGAAGAAGCCATCACATGTTGCACATGCGCTCACGCCTTGGCCCATAAACTTTTGTTCAGACTCTAAACCAAGATATTGAGCTGTCGCACCAGTTGCAATAATTAATGCATCACAAGTGTACTCATCCATATCACCTTTAAGAACAAAAGGACGTACATTTAAGTCCACTTCATTAATATGGTCATAGACGAGTTCAGTACCGAAGCGTTCAGCATGTGCTTGCATACGGTCCATTAAAGCAGGACCAGTCAAACCTTCAGGATCGCCCGGCCAGTTGTCAACTTCGGTTGTCGTTGTAAGTTGGCCGCCAAGTTGTAAACCAGCAATAAGTGTTGGTTTAAGATTTGCACGTGCTGCATATACAGCTGCACTATAACCCGCAGGACCAGAACCGAGAATAATTAACCGAGAATGACGAGCACTCATTGAGGGTATCCTTATTTATTTCGAGAATTTTGAAAATTATACGTGAAATTGCCGACCAATAGCGTGAAATCAATGTGGATAATATTGATCAGGACAATCGAATTAAGTTATATAACAATATAGAAGAGCCTTATGTTAACAACAACTGTAAAGAATCATGCACCTTTTTTGTAAGAACAGGTGCATAATATAAAGTTCATTCGTTGAAGATCTGAAATGTAGGTCTTCACATCTCTAAACCAATAATTAAATGGGTTACAGGACAGTATATGACTGCGGTGTCAAGTGTTTATGCACAGCGCTTATTGATGACATTATTCTTGGTCTCTTTTGGTATTTATATGTTTCTGGCGACAGTAACATATACGCCATTTGATCCGGGCTGGATGCATATTTCAAGTGATACTCAGCAAGTATCCAATGCAAGTGGTATTGCCGGTGCATGGATTGCAGATTTGCTGTTTGGCTTTTTAGGTTGGGCAAGTTTACTTATTCCAATTTTCTTATTTGTTGAAGCTATTCAAGTCTGGTGGCCGCATAGTTTTCTAAACCGTCCATTCCGTTATGCTGCTCAGTTCTTCTTAATTCTTGTTGTGTCTAGTTTGCTTTACTTACACTGGAATGTACCTGCAGATACTTTAGATAATGCGGCAGGTGGGATTATTGGTTATGAATTAGGGCAGAGCTTATCTCAACTCTTAACAATTTATGGTGCGACCTTATTTTTATTGGTTTTCGGAGTGGTATTGTTCACTTTGGCATTTGGGGTGCAGTGGAGCAAAACATGGGTTACTCTCAAAGCAATGCCGAGTTATTTACAAGATTTATTCTATAAGAATGTATCGCCAAATGAATCTGCTTATGATTTAACTACACAGCCTGCAAATAAAACAGCAACGATAAAAGTTGCCGAGATGCCTAATGCTGACGTTACTGATGAAGCAGAGCTAAATGTTCAGCCAGAAAAAACTCAAGCCAAAGCTAGCTCTACACGACACGATGAAATGGCGGAGCGTTTATTTGCCGATGTGTTAGCGAAAGAGCAAAGTCAGCCTGAAACTATTGAAGAAAAACCAGCGCCTCAGCCAGAAAACTTTGAGCGTACGCTTGAACAAGCTCAACAGCTTAAAAAAGACAGTGAGCGTTTAGTAGCGACAGGTGAGGTTTGGCGTGCCCTACAGCGCGATGATGCAAGTCATAAGCAAGAAATTGATGCACTGTTAAGAGCTGCTGATGATTCAAATGAACATCCAAGTCATGAGCAATTCCAAGAAACGGCTTATCAGGCTAAACAAGCACAACCTCAAGCATCGAATATTCATCAAGGCTTAGATTGGAATGATGATGAGATTTTTGATGAATTGCTTGCAGCAGTTCCAAATAGTAAAACTGCTACTGATGTACATACGCCGTTCGTTCAAGATCATCACGTTGAATCAGCAGTAGCACCGCAAACATCTCATCCATCAGTTGAAACATCTGCACCTGTATCAAATTTAAATCAGTCACCTAAAAACTTATCAAATGAACAAGTATTTGATGATTTTGATGACTTATTAATTGATGAAGATATTGCCCCAGCACCTCAATCGGTTAAAGCAAGTAGCTATGCGCAATCTTCAGCATTTGTAAAAGCTCCTATTCAAACTACGATTGGTGCAGAGAAGCTTTCAAAAGAAGAATTTATTGAAGCTTGGCAAGAAACTGCTGGAAAGCCAGAAGACAATTTTGAGGATGAATTCGATTTTGATGCGCCATTAACAGATGCATCAGGTCGACCAATGTCGCGTGCAATGCAGGTAGCCAAAAAGCGTTTAGATTTACCAACATTACCGGGTTTTGAATTACTTGATAAGGTTGACCCAAATAAGAAAGTTAACTTTACCGAAGAGCAGCTTTCGCGTTTGTCTGAATTGCTTGAGATTAAATTACAAGAATTTAATGTGAAGGCGCAGGTTGTTGAAGCTCAGCCGGGTCCAGTTGTTACACGTTTTGAATTAGATTTAGCACCGGGTGTGAAAGCATCTAAAGTGACTAATATTTCCCGTGACTTGGCGCGCTCAATGTCTATGGCATCAGTACGTGTTGTAGAGGTTATTCCGGGTAAACCATATATTGGTATTGAAGTACCAAATAGTGCCCGTGAAATGGTACGTTTAATTGAGCTGTTGGAAACACCAGCATATCGTGACCCAAGTGCTCTGATTAGTATGGCAATGGGTAAAGATATTTCGGGTAATCCGGTACTAACAGACTTGGCAAAAGCACCGCATATGTTAGTTGCGGGTACAACTGGCTCGGGTAAATCTGTTGCCGTTAACTCGATGATTTTATCGATGTTACTTAAATATACGCCAGATCAATTACGTTTAATTTTAATTGACCCGAAACAGCTTGAATTGGCTAACTATAACGATATTCCGCATTTATTAACGCCTGTAGTCACTGACATGAAAGATGCAGTTAGTGCATTAAACTGGTGTGTAAATGAAATGGAACGCCGTTATAAGCTTATGTCATTCCTTAAAATTCGTAAGTTAAGTGACTACAACCGAAAAGTTGAAGAAGCAATTGCGAATGGAGAAGACTTGATTGATCCAACATGGAAACCAAGTGATTCAGCGACACAAGAGCGTGCACCTCGTTTAACGCCATTACCATCAATTGTGATTGTGGCAGATGAGTTTGCCGACATGATCATGCAGGTAGGCAAGAAAGCAGAAGAAATGATTACGCGTTTGGCGCAAAAATCTCGTGCTGCTGGTATTCACCTATTGCTTGCAACTCAGCGTCCATCGGTAGATGTCATTACAGGTCTTATTAAAGCCAATATTCCAACGCGTGTAGCTTTACGTGTAAACAGTAAAATTGACTCACGTACTATTTTGGATGCAGGTGGTGCAGAAGACTTGTTAGGCCATGGTGATATGCTGTTCTTAGGGCCAGGTAAAATTGAGCCAGAACGTGTACATGGTGCATTTATTAGTGATGATGAAGTTAACCGTATTTGTGATGCATGGCGTGAACGTGGTGAACCAGACTACGTAGATGAGATCTTAACACCATTTGATGAAGAGCCAGCTTCGCGTGGCTTTGAAGAGGGTGATGGTGCTTCAGACCGTGATGCACTTTATGATCAATGTGTATCGTTTGTCCTAGAAACTCGTAAGGCATCTACATCATCATTACAGCGTAAGTTTAGCTTAGGTTATAACCGTGCTGCCCGTATTATCGACCAAATGGAAGAGAACGGTATTGTGAGTGCTATGGGCGCCAATGGTAAGCGAGATATTTTAGTTTAATATCTACATTTAAAATTAAGCCTCTTCGGAGGCTTTTTTTATGGTTAAAAATAATCATTATTCAGCGGCAGTTTGAGATTTTATCAAATAGTAAAAAATGCTAATGTGTGTTTCTAAATAAAAAACAATGAAACAAATCAGGAGGACAACATGTTAGTCGCGTTAATTACATTAGCTTTTATTCATTTTTGTGCGCTTATTACTCCAGGGCCTGATTTTTTTCTGGTATCACAGACCGCAGTGAGCCGCTCTCGTAAAGAAGCCATGTTGGTTGTGGCAGGAATAACAGCGGGTGTTATGTTTTGGGCTTCTTTAGCACTGATGGGCTTAAATATTATTTTTGAGAAAATGGCATGGTTAAAGCAAGGGTTACTCATCGCAGGTGGTTTGTACCTATGTTGGTTAGGCTATCAAATGTTGCGTTCAGCATTTTCAAAAGATCAGCAGCAAGAGGTGACAACTGTTGAGTTGCCTAAAGCACCTTACTTATTTTTTATGAAAGGATTACTTACCAATTTATCGAATCCTAAAGCCGTGATTTATTTTGGTAGTGTATTCTCTTTATTTTTAGCTAACCCTCAGCTTGATCAAGTTCATTGGTTACTGTTTATTATTGTGTCGGTTGAAACGATTTTATGGTTCTGCTTTGTGACTTTTATTTTCTCATTACCGAGTTTCAGAGTGGCTTACCGTAATTTTTCAAAATGGATTGATGGGATTTCAGGTGGTATTTTCACCGTGTTTGGTATTTTCTTGATTGGAAACCGGTAAATCCAGACAATAAAAAAGCCTCTTAAAGAGGCTTTTTTTATTCTTAAGCTTAAGCAAATTTTGCTAAAACTTCTAAAAACGGCGCTGATTGACGCGGAAATTTAGCAATCACATCATGAATACGTTCGCCTTCAGGATTTGTTGCATTGATATCTCGTCCATCTGCAACGAATTTAGTCAAAAGACGTTCATAGTCATTTGGACGCATATGTTTGAAAGCATGGTAGAGCACATGAAAGTCTGCGTTCACACCATTTGGAGGAAGTTGGTTGAGGTAGGCAAAAACACGCTCATCGGACCATTCTTCATTGAAAGTTGCTGGCTGTGATAATGCCATGACAATCTCCTCATTTTAAAAAAGGCAAAATAACTTGCGTTATTTTGCCTTGATTCTGATTTATTGAATAGTCAGAAATAGAATTATCGTTCTTCAGGTAAATTGATATTCATTTCTAACATTTCGATATTTGCTTCAGAACGAACTTGCATTTGGATATGCTGTTCGCCTACACCGCTGACATAACGACTGACCACCTGCATGATTTCTTTCTTCATTTGGTCAATCTTGTCTTGGCTTAAACGACGGCCTAAACCTTGTTCTGATGCAACAATAACTTTTAAACGATCTTTGGCAGTTTGAGCACTTGATGGTTTTTCTTCACTGCTAAATAATTTACTCCAGAATCCTGCCATATCTACGCTCCAAATAGTCGTGCTAACCAGCCTTTAGGTTGAGCTGTGATGTGTCGATAAGGGCGGTCTTCGCCAAGAAAGCGAGCAACCAAGTCATCATACGCTTGGCCAGCTTTAGTTTCTGAGTACAGAATAACTGGTTTACCTTCGTTTGATGCTTGTAATACACTTGGACATTCAGGAATAACACCTAATGTCGGTACGCGTAAAATATCTTTAGAAATATCATCAATCGTCAGCATTTCCTGACGGTCAGCACGTTCAGGGTTAAAACGTGTAATACATAAATGCTTACGTATACGTCCTTCGTTGTGTTCAACTTTTTTAGTTTTGCTGTCTAAAATTCCGATGATGCGGTCAGAGTCACGTACTGAAGAAATTTCAGGGTTTGTCACAATGATTGCTTCATCTGCATGGTACATTGCTAAAATCGCACCACGCTCGATCCCCGCAGGTGAGTCACAAATAATGTAATCAAATTCTTGAGAAAGCTCATCAATTACACGAGCAACACCTTCGTCGCTCAAAGCATCTTTATCACGGGTTTGTGAAGCCGGCAAAATGTAAAGGTTTTCGATATCTTTATCGCGAATAAGGGCTTGTTGCAGACGTGCTTCATTATTAATTACATTGACGAAATCATAAACAACACGACGCTCACACCCCATAATTAAATCAAGGTTACGTAAGCCTACATCAAAGTCAATCACAACAGTTTTATGACCACGAAGGGCTAAACCTGTTGCAAAAGATGCACTCGTTGTAGTTTTACCTACACCACCTTTGCCTGATGTTACGACAACAATTTTGGCCACCGAATCCACTCCTATTATGGTCATACATACACCCTTAAAAGGGCTGTTTTTTGGTGATTTGCTTAATAAACTAAAGTTCTAGAGCTTCAAATTCAAGCTCTTGCTTTTCATTTAAATAAATATGTACTGGCTTTTTTACCACATGTTTAGGGATATCATCTGCGACACAATATGTTCCGGCAATGGAAACGAGTTCAGCCTCTAAAGATTGGCAAAAAATGCGTGCAGCAGCGTGCCCACCCGCACCAGCAATGACTCTACCACGAACCGTGCCATAAATATGTATATTTCCTGAAGCAATCACTTCAGATCCACTATTCATGCCAGCTTTTAAAATAATATCGCCTTGGTCTTGTACAAGAGATTGGCCTGTACGCAAAATTTCATCATGATAAGAGGTAATATGGGCAACTGCATTATTATTTAGTGGTTTTTTTGTTTCTACTGAAGCTTGTGCAGAGGTAGGCTTCTCTACAATTGCAACTTGCTCCGCAGTTGCTTTAATGCGTTGTAATGGCTGGTCTGCCGGTAATACAGGGAACTGAATGGCGCGTGCTTCATCACCTAAAATACCGTCAATAACCGCCATAGGCTGTAAACCTAAGCTGACTAACAACTGAATTAAAGCAATGAGCTCTTGCTCAACAGTACTATCTATAATAACGACAGTTCCCTGATAGGAACCTTCATTTAGAATATTTGATAATTGCTGGCGGATCACATCATGATCATTCGTATCGAAGGTTATCCTGCTAAAGTTAACCATTCTGCCGGTAATCCGGATATCAGCCATAAGTCTTCCTTCAAGGCGTTAAAACGAGCTGTAATATCGTTAAGTTTATTGTAAATAGAGCAAATGCTAGAACAAATCGTGCCAATTCTCTAGCGTGTTTCATAAAAAATTAAGTAAATGCTTATTCTTTGATTCGATCATGCTCCGCAAGGGTTTGTTGCCACTGTTTGACTTTAACTTGTTTGCGAATTGCTTCGAGACTTTCAAATACCACAGACTCGACAAGTTGCTCAAGCTCACGGTTATTAATATTCACGTTACTTATTTTTTCTGAAATTAATTGATAAGTTGCATTGGGCTGTTCTTTTGACCCTTCAATTAAAGGTTCTATTAAACCTGCACTGATATTTTCCCCAAGTCTTTGACCAATACTTTGAATTTGCTGTTCAATACGGCCTCCGACTAAAGGAATTAAGCGTAATAATTGGGTTAATTCTGGCGTATCTTCTATGGCTTGATCAACAATTTGTCCAACACCTTTTGTAATTGCGGGCTTTTGTTCTTTTAATGCTGTAGCTAAGGATTCTTGTAATATGGAGGTCAGGGTAACCGTAAATTGTTCACGATGATGGTTAACCAGCTCATGAATAATTTGCTTATGTGTTGAGCTTGTTTGAAGCTCATTACGAATGCCATCAATAACCGTAATAACCACGCGATCAGATAGCTCTTCCATAACGACACGATAATAAAATAAACCGTTTTTTCTCCAGCTTTCAGGAATAACCGGATAGCCTAATTCATATAAGCGATAGGCAATAATGCCGGCACGAAACAAACGTAAAAAACGCAATTGCGGAATGATGGCTAAAATTTCATACCAGTGAATAAATGGAAAGAAGAACCAACGTTTATGGTGTTTATAAACAATAGAAATGCCCCAACGGACAAAAAATTCAGTAATTAAAAAGCCAATAAACCAAGCTTCTGTCGTAATTACCCATGGGTGTAAATAGGTTTTATAAAAGCTGAGTACTTGGGGCAAGTGAATATGTTCGAAAAACCATGCCCCAATACTGCTCATTAAAAAGAAATTTGCTGCAAGACAGAACAGATTGAAAATAATAATAAACACCATAAAGATGTCATAAACCAAAAACAGCTTAAATGAAATGCTGTTTGGGTCCATATGGTAATATTGTGCTTGTTTTCTGGAACTGTTTTGCATAGCTATAAATGCTTTTAATGAGTTGAAGTAGTATATCGAGCTTTCATTTGTTCGATGAGTTGATCTTTTTCAGTCCAGAGTTCATGTACCCATTGTTGAAAACGCTCACGGTAAACTGGGTCATCTTCGTAGTTACCGCCGAGTACCCAAGCTGGTATTTCAATTTTACGAAGATTTACCGCAATTTGTGAAACATCACCTAACCAGAAATCGCCATAACCTGGTACACCGTCAGGGTAGACAATCGTCATATCAACTAAAGCATCAATTTTGTCGCCTAAAATATTTAAAGCCAGTGCCAAACCACCTGCTTTAGGTTTTAGTAAGTGTTTATATGGCGAATTTTGTTGATCATGTTTTTCCTGAGTAAAGCGTGTACCTTCCAAATAGTTTAATAATGTAAAAGGTTGGCTTAAGAGCTGTTCGCATGCTTTACGTGCTTCCATCATATCGCGGTCTTTTAATTCAGGGTTTTTCGCGATTTGCTCTTTGGTATGACGTTTCATCATTGGGAAGCCTAAAATTTTAAATGCTTGACCAACGAATGGAATAAAGATGAGTTCCCACTTGGTAAAAAAACGGGTAAGTGGCATACGGGTTAAGCCGAAATACTGGTTTACAGTCGTATCAACCCAACTTTGATGGTTACAAGTCATTAAGTAACGGCCTTGCATACTTAAATCAAGACCTTCATCGATCGTAATGTCCCATTTTAAATTAGGTAGAACATGGTCAATGAGCCAATTGTTGACACTGAGCCAGCTATTTGTAATTTGAATGTTGGTTTCATCTACTTTGGATGATTTTTTAAATAACTTGGTTAAACCCAAAGCCAATACAGGTGGTCCATGAAAAAAGGTGCTACCTGTAATGACTGTACCGACAGTGAGTCCACGTGTAATTTTTTTTAGCGCAGATTGCTTATTGGGTGCAGTTGACATATAAATGGCCCCGAATATCCAAAATCCATAGAAAGTTGTTCAACTATAACTATCATGAAATGAAATACAACGGTATCTTAGACAACAATGAAGAAATTGTGATGAGTGCACGTCTTAAAGTGCATCAAAATATTACAAAAAAATAACTAAACTGTTTATTATTAACAAAATATCAATGTTTTATACTTCCTTTTTGTTTCATTATTCATCCAGACAACAAAACACACAAAGTGAGGAGGCATGCAATGCGTGCATTAGTTATTTCAACAGTCGTAGGGGCAGCAGTAGTACTTTCTGGTTGTCAGACAACAGGTAACAACCTTGGTGGAATTGAATACGATAAAGCCGCATTAGGTACATTAATCGGCGCAGGAGCAGGTTATGGTATTTCTAAATCAAGTGCAAACTCTAGCCGTCAAAACAACCGTGCTGCGGCAATCGGTGCAGTTCTTGGTGCAGCTGGTGGTTTATATCTTGACCAAAAAGAGAAAAAATTACGTGAACAAATGGCGGGTACTGGTGTAGAAGTAGGCCGTAACCCAGATGGTTCTGTTCAATTGATCATGCCTGGTAGCATCACTTTTGATACGAACAAATCAAACATCAAGCCAAACTTCTATGCAACTTTGGACAAAGTAGCGCAAACATTGGCTGAAGATAACAAGAGTGCGATTTTAGTTACTGGTTACACAGATAACACAGGTAATGACTCTATCAATATTCCATTATCTCAAGCACGTGCTCAATCAGTTAAAATCTATTTAGCTGGTAAAGGCGTTTCTTCAAGCCGTATCGATGCACAAGGTTATGGTTCTTCTAACCCAATCGCAGACAACTCAACTGCTTCTGGTCGTGAACAAAACCGTCGTGTAGAAATCAGCATTTATGCTAAACAATAAGATTTAATTTATTGTTTCAAAAACCACCTTCGGGTGGTTTTTTTATGGGTGCAGTACAAGAAATAATCACGACATTGTGCGGCGCATAAATTGCATTATTAGACATCATTTATACATATCCGTAGATTTACTATTGGGATTCTAAAAAAGAGATGACTATAATCATGCTCGAAAAATTAAGAGGTAATACACGATGTCATCTGCCAGTCAATTGAACGACAAGCAAGAAGAAGCCATGAAATATACTCAAGGCCCTTTATTGGTGCTTGCTGGTGCTGGTTCAGGTAAAACATCGGTAATTACTCGTAAAATTGCCTATTTGGTGCAACATTGCCGTATTCCAGCGCATCGTATTACAGCGATGACCTTTACCAATAAAGCTGCACGTGAAATGAAAGAGCGTGTAACCAAGCTTTTATCACGCGAAGAAGCAAAAGGTTTATCAGTCTCGACTTTCCATACTTTTGGTTTAAATCTTTTACGTTTAGAACTTAAAAATTTACCTTTAAAAGCCAATTTTTCGATTTTGGATGCAGATGACTGTAAACGTATTTTGATGGATCTGATGCATCGCGATAATTTATCAGGTGCAGAGAGTAAAGAGTTAATTGCCAAGGCAATGAAGAAAATCTCAGATTGGAAAAATGATCTGATTTTGCCAGAACAAGCACATTCGACGTGTGAAACACCCGAAGATGTTCAATTTGCCCATCTTTACCAACTTTATGAGCGTAATTTACGTGCCTACAATGCAGTCGACTTTGATGATCTAATTGTTATGCCAACACGATTACTGCAAGAAAATGCAGAGGTACGTGATAAATGGCAAAACCGTGTTCGTTATTTATTGGTCGATGAATATCAAGATACCAACACTGCACAATATATTTTAGTGAAACTATTGGTTGGTGTAATGGGGCAGTTTACTGCCGTTGGTGATGATGACCAGTCGATTTATGCATGGCGAGGGGCGAAGCCTGAAAACATGGCTTTGCTTAAACAGGATTTTCCAAATTTACATATTATTAAGCTTGAGCAAAATTACCGTTCGACCAGCCGTATTTTGAAAGCTGCAAACTGTGTGATTCAAAATAACCCGCATATTTTTGATAAGAAATTGTGGAGTGATAAAGGCCATGGCGAGGTCATTAGAATTATTACTTGTCGTAATGATGACGATGAAGCTGAACGCGTAGTTAAAGACTTGCTGACTCATAAACTTATGAATGGTAAGAACTGGAAAGATTACGCTGTGTTATACCGTGGAAACTTTCAGGCGCGTGTATTAGAAACCCAGCTTCGCCAAATGCAGATTCCGTATAAGCTCTCTGGTGGTACATCATTCTTCGCTCGTGCAGAAATTAAAGACGTAATGAGCTACTTGCGTCTTATTATTAACCCTGAAGATGACAGTGCTTTCTTACGTATTATTAATACCCCTAAACGTGCAATTGGCCCAGTTACTCTTGAGAAGTTAGGTTTATTTGCGCAAGAAAATAATTTGTCTTTACTTGGTGCTTCTTCTGACCAACGCTTAAGCATGGTCCTTCCTAAAAAAGCAGAAACTCAATTGCATGAGTTTGCTGACTTTATCGCGACATTTACGCGTGAGTTGCTAGAAGATGATGAGCCTGTGCCTAAAGTTCGTCAAATGATGAATGAGGCAGGTTATATCGACTATATTCGTGAGCAGTCTGCAACACCTGCTCAAGAGAAAAGTAAGCTTGATAACATCGAGAATTTATTTACCAGTATTCAAAATCTGATTAATCGTGCAGAAGATGTTGATGAAAAGAACATTGAAAGCGTTATTCGAAAACTGGTCTTGCTCGATTTGTTAGAACAACAGCAAGAAGAAGAGGACACTGACAAAGTAAACCTACTTACTTTGCATGCAGCAAAAGGTTTGGAGTTCCCATTTGTGTATATTATGGGACTTGAAGAAGAGCTTTTGCCGCATAAGAACTCGATTGCAGCTGAAACCATTGAAGAAGAACGCCGTCTTATGTACGTGGGAATTACCCGTGCACGTCAAGGCTTAACTTTAACTTTGGCAGAACAGCGTAAAAATGGTGGTCAAATGAAACAAATGACCCCAAGCCGTTTCCTTGATGAGCTTCCACAAGACGAACTCGAATGGTTAGGGCGTAAAAAGAAAATTGCAGCAAATGTTGATCCTAAAGAACAGGCTCAACAATATTTGGCAAATTTAAAAGCTTTATTAAAGCGTTAATTTTTTTAATTTTTAGGAAATCCCATGAAAGTTCAAGTTAAATTGCTCGATCCACGTTTAGGTAAAGAATGGCCTTTACCTTCGTATGCAACAGCAGGATCAGCAGGTTTAGATTTACGTGCCTGTTTAGATGAAGCAATTGATATTGAACCAGGCCAAACTGTATTAGTTAAAACAGGTATGGCAATTTATATTCATGATGTGAATTTTGCTGGTTTAATTTTGCCACGTTCAGGTTTAGGTCATAAACACGGCATTGTTCTTGGTAACTTGGTCGGATTAATTGACTCAGACTATCAAGGCGAATTGATGGTTTCAGTTTGGAACCGTGGTCAAACCACATTCCGTTTAGAACCAGGTGAACGTTTAGCACAATATGTTTTAGTCCCAGTTGTTCAGGCTGAGTTTGAACAAGTAGAGGAATTTGAAGAAACTTTACGCGGTGTTGGTGGCTTTGGTCACACTGGTAAACAATAATTAACTTATAAAAAATAATGAAAAGAAACGCCTGTTTTACAGGTGTTTCTTTTTATACATTGAATGTTACAATGAATTATATTACAACACGCTTTACTCATACTCTTTTAACTTTTTTAGCAAATACCCTTTTGAATACTCTATATTTTTGCGATAGATCACATTGATCTTTAAATAGAAGATACGCTATGAATGTAAGACACTCATTCCCAAAAAATATTTTCCGTGCTTACGATATTAGAGGCAAACTTTCTTATTTAACTACGGATGTCGTCCGTTCAATTGCCTATGGATTGGCACAACAATATAAACAAGCAGAACAAACTCAACTGGTCATTGGTTATGATGCTCGTCTCACAAGCCCAGCTTATGCGCATTTAATTGAAGAGATATTAGTAGAGCAGGGCCTCACAGTTACAAACATTGGTTGCTGCTCAACTCCGATGATGTATTACATTGCACGTGAGTTTGGCGGTAATGGAATTATGGTGACAGCTAGCCATAATCCAAAATCAGATAATGGTATTAAGTGGATTTTAAGAGGCGAACCCCCATCTCCAGAAATGATTCAGCAAGTAGGTGAATTTGCGCAAACTTATGTTCCTACTCATCCGATTTCATTATTAGAATTATCAACCCCTCAATTTCAATCAGAATTTTGCAAAAAATATCAGCAAGCCATCTTTGACGACATTCAACTGAAACGTCCATTAAAAGTAGTGCTGGATGGTTTACATGGTTCGGCAGGGCACTGTGCGAAACTGGTACTCGAAAAGATTGGCTGTGAGGTTATTGCCTTACGTACGACGCCAAATGGTGAATTCCCTGATCATGCGCCAGACCCTTCACATGCTGCACATTTGAAAGAGTTGCGTAAAACAATTGTCGAACAAAGAGCAGATATTGGTATTGCGCTTGATGGTGATGGTGACCGCGTCGTATTACTCGATGAAAAAGCCAACATACTTACAGCTGATCGGTTACTGTCGCTATTTGCACAAATGTGTCTGGAACAGCAGCCCGATAAAGAAATTGTATTTGATGTGAAATGTTCGCTTATGGTTCAAAAAACCGTAGAGCGACTCGGTGGTAAACCGAAAATGATTCGTACGGGTAGTAGTTTCCTGCGTTCATATTTGTCTAAGTCCAAAGGCCTAGCCATTTTTGGTGGCGAATATGCTGGCCACTATGTGTTTAATGACGGACGTGGTTTTGGGTATGACGATGGTATATATGCTGCACTGCGTGTAATGGAATATTTCACCGAGTCTAGTGCAGCAACAGTTTCGGATTTATTTTCTATTTATCCTGAAAGATGCTGTACCGAAGATACCTATATCAGTACTCACCAATCAGATCCTAAGCATGTACTGCAAGACATTGAAATTTTGAGCCATCGTTTAGGCGCTCATATTAGTAAAATTGATGGCGTACGTCTTGATTTTGATGATGGTTTTGGCATTATTCGAGCATCAAATACGGGTGAGTATTTTACCGTAAGATTTGACGCTGATAGTCCTTTGCGTTTAAAGGAAATCCAGCAAAAATTTATTGATATGTTGCAAGAGCGTTACCCGCAAATTGCACAAGAACTTTCTGAGGCCTAATAAGGAGAGGCGCAATGCCACAAGATCAGCATCTCGGCGTCGACAAAGCAAAAATCTTGATTGAAGCTTTGCCATATATTCAACGTTTTTCTGGTAAGACGCTGGTGGTGAAATACGGTGGTAATGCGATGACTGATCCGGAATTGGAAAGTTCATTTGCTCGCGATATCGTTTTACTTAAAACTGTGGGCTTAAACCCGGTTGTTGTACATGGTGGTGGCCCACAAGTTGACTCCTTCTTGAAACAATTAGGTCGTGAATCTGACCGTATTGACGGTATGCGTGTAACCGATGAAGCCACTATGGAAGTGGTTGAAATGGTATTAGGCGGTAGCGTAAACAAATCCATTGTCAATTTAATTAATAAACATGGTGGACGTGCGATTGGCCTTACAGGTCAAGACGGCAATCTTTTACGTGCCCGTAAATTATTAATGGAAAAGCACGAAGAAGACGGTTCTATCAAACATATCGACTTAGGTATGGTGGGTGAAGTGACTGGGGTAAAAACAGACGTATTGGAGATGTTTACTCAAAGTGACTTTATTCCTGTTATTGCTCCTTTAGGCGTTGATGAAAAAGGTAATACTTACAACATTAATGCTGACTTAGTAGCTGGTAAGGTTGCTGAAGCATTAGGTGCAGAAAAATTAATTCTGCTTACGAATATTACCGGCGTATTAGATGAAAACAAAAATCTCTTAACCGGATTAACCACACAAGAAGTTGACCGTTTAATTGAGACAGGTGTGATTTACGGCGGAATGATTCCTAAAGTAGGTTGTGCATTAGATGCTGTAAAAGGCGGTGTCGTGAGTGCTCATATTGTTGATGGCCGTGTACCGCACGCGACATTACTTGAAATCTTTACAGATCATGGTGTAGGTACGCTCATTTCTAACCGTACTCATTCAGCCCACTAAAATTATTATTTTCATTAAAAGATCACGCTAAGTGGTCTTTTTTTATGCCATTTAATTTTGGTCATTTTTTTGTCATGAGCTTTGACTAGTGTAGGGGTTGTCACTAGGAGCGTTCATTATGCTGGAAAAATTTAATCAATATCGCCAAACGTGGACTTTACCTCTAAATCGCCATAAGGCTACGAATCAAACACAATTTCGCTTTGAATGGGTTGATAATTTAAAAGAATTACAAGATGTACAACGGTTTCGTGCACAACAATTTAGTAAACAGTTCGGTATCCATTTTGAAGATAACTTAGATCAAGATATTTACGACTTTAGCTGTGAGCATGCAGTATTACGTGAGAAATGGACGGGAGAGATTGTAGCTTATACACGCCTCAAACTCTTTCAGGGCCATGAAATTGCACAAAGCTATAGTGCTCATGAATTTGATATTGTTCCCCACTTATCACATTTGCCAAATGTATTGGAAATAGGGCGTACCTGTGTACATCCACGTTTCCGTAATGGAAAGGCCCTTTCAACATTATGGTTGAATCTTGCACCTAAAGTGTTGTGGTCAATGCGCGCTAAATATTTAATGGGCTGTGTCAGTATTCATCTGCAAGATAACTTGGCCAGAGCGTACTATACGCACCGTCAGATTCAGCAATTACCAGACAGTAAAACCATCGATATTCGTTCTAAAAAAATTTATGAACCTGAATATCCTGAGTTTAGCTTTCCTCAAGATGAGCGCATGCCGAAACTGTTTCAAATGTATTTGAGTATGCAGTCTAAACTATCTAAAGATGCCTTTTTTGATGCTGAATTTAACTGTCTCGACTATTTTGTATTTTTGGAAGTGAATAAAATCGCAACTTCTTTTGTAATGAACAAAATGGCTCAGCGATAAAGATATCTTATATTTTGTAATAGCGAGCGCATATTGGGATTTACAAGCTATTTTACTCTCATGCACAATAGTATGTATGAGGTAATGAAGCGAAAAGTTTAAAACAATATGTGCCAGCTATTAGGAATGAATTGTGCAACACCAACGGATATCACTTTTTCTTTCCGTGGTTTTTCACAGCGCGCAGGAATTACCTCTGACCATAGTGATGGTTTTGGTATAGCCTTTTTTGAAGACAAGGCATGCCGATTATTTGTAGACAACCAGTCTGCAGTTGAATCACCAATTGCTGATCTTATACGTAATTATCCTATCAAATCACGTAACGTAATCGCGCATATTCGTAAGGCAACCCAAGGCAAAATTACACTTGAGAACTCACATCCTTTTATTCGTGAGCTATGGGGACGTCACTGGATTTTTGCTCATAATGGCGATTTACATGATTTTAATCCACCCTTGAGTGGGCGTTTTACACCAGTAGGAAATACTGATAGTGAAAGAGCATTTTGTTATTTATTAGACCAGCTTGTAGAAGTATTTGGCTATGAAGAACCAAGTCTTGAACAGATATTTGAAGTGCTAGAGAAAATTTCTCCACAAATTGCAGAATATGGCACATTTAATTTCTGTTTATCTAATGGCAAAGCTTTATTTAGTTATGCAATTACTAAATTGCATTGGCTCGTTCGTGAATATCCATTTAATAATGCGCATTTAATTGATTTAGATGTCGAAGTCGATTTTAGTCAAGTAACGACTCCTGAAGATCGGGTTGCAGTAATAACCACTGAGCCTTTAACACATAATGAAACTTGGACAGCATATCAACCTGGTGAAATGATTTTATTTCAACATGGCCAGCCTATAAAAAAATCAATAACACATGTTGAAAGATTAATACGTGAAGAAAAAAATCCTGAACTTAAACGTATTACTCGTGCAGATCAGTATTAAATCTTCAGTAAAAATAAATGTAATTGCTTGACTAATATATATTTCACTTAATTAATAATAATGTATTTTGTTTAAAAAATACTTTATTGTTTTAGTTGGTTAATATTATTAAATATTTTATAAATCAAAAGCTTAATTAATTATTTATTTTTATTTATATAAAGCCGACAAAATAGGTTTGTTTTTATTTATACCCTTTAAAGATAAGATGCGTTTTATGCAACAGTCATTGAACATCATTGGGGGTGGTGTATGAAAATGAAATGGGCTTCAGAATATAATACGGGTATTGATGTTATTGATGAACAACATAAACGAATACTCGATTATATTAATGAGATTGATGATGTAAAAGATGATGAAGATAGACGTCGTATTAAAGATGTTTTAGACAATATTATTGATTATACACAGTCACATTTTACGTTTGAAGAAAGTTTGCAAGAAGAAGCTGATTATAAATATAGAGTACCTCATAAACGCGTACATGACTTATTTATTAAAAAAATAGAGTTATATCGTGAGCGTTTTGAAATGGGGCATACTATAGAAGCTGAATTACAAGAAATTTTGGCTAAATGGTTAATTAATCATATTCAACATGATGATGCTGATTATGTAGGGGCAGTAAAAGAAAATATGATGGGGATTATTAGAGAAAAAGAAAAGAAGAAAGGAAAGAACTGGTTCGCCCGTTTTTTCTCATAAATTTAACTCGAAAAACTCTAATATACAGTTAGCGCGGCAAACTATCGTTTCGGTGGTTTGCTTTTTTTATTGTGCAGACTTTGATTTTCATGCATGAGACGGGCAAAATATCTAAAGACTTTTTCAAGGAATGCATAATGCAGGACATACCTATGTCACGTTGGTTATCGCCTCTTATGGCGTTTTGCTTATCTTTTGTCATCATGGCCACTTTGGCACCAACCATGGGCATCCAGATTGATCGTCAGCTCGATTTCTGGTTATTGTGGTTTGGCACAATGTTGTTATTGGCATTACCAGTTTGTTATTTGGAAATTGCTTTAGCAAAACGATCTAAAACAACCGCTTTAAATGCGTTATCGAGTTTAACTCGTGAAGCAGATAGTTCACCTAAATGGCGCGTGGTTGGCTGGCTTGCTGTTGTTTTTATTCCTTTCTTAGCGGGTAATGTACTGAGCACTGCAAGCAATATATTAGTTGCGCAGTTTGCCCCAGGCGTTTCCGGTCAAATCATTTTTGCGGGCCTTGCAGTTGCTGCCTTGGTCTTATCATTTATTCCTCGTCAAATTCTTGTTTTGTTAATGACCATAGGGGTAATCGCTTCTATTGTGTTGGCAAATATGATGGGTACCACGTTACAGCCTTGGCATTGGACCAATGTAGAGTTTAAAGAGTGGGGTAATGCAACCGTACTTGCACTTGTAGCGAGCGGGTTAGGTTTAGGACTTTACTGGCAAAATAGTGTTGGTACTGTTCAGACTCAAGAAGGTGCAACTAAAACTGTTCTTCCAATTTGGTTGGCTCAGCTCATTGCTGTAATTGCTTTTGGCTTCTTTTCGCTCCAAGCTCAATTACCTGTTTTGACGTGGATATTTACAGGTGTGATGACATCTGCGTTATTTGTGCAATTGGCTCGAGAACAATTAGCTCAGCGTCAGCTCATGATTGTTTTACAGTGGGTAATTATTGTTGTTGCAATTGCAGTTTGGGCAGTGCCTGAACTTCATCACTTATTTACGCTAATTCTTATGCTTTGGGGCTTACTCATTAGTTTGATTTATGCCATTTTTGCTGGCTGGATTATGAAAATTAGCCATTTGCGTAAATCAATGAATTTCAGCAACGAGCTTTTCTATAATTTATGGCGTATTGCTGTACGAATTGTTTTGCCACTTTCAATTGTTCTGGCAATGGTTGCCGTAATTGGACAAAGTATTTAATGGAACGCACTCAGCAAGTTTGGGTGGCTTTTGCCGCACCAGAACAACAGTTTCTCATTTCTATTCCATTTGTAGAGGGCATGAGTGCTTTGCAGGCAGTACAAGCAAGTGGTTTGTTAAATCAAGTTGAATTGCCAGAACCCCTTCAGCTCGGTGTTTTTGGAGTAAAAGTAGAAACGGATACAGCATTAAATGCGGGTGATCGAGTTGAGGTTTATAGACCTTTAACGATTAATCCAAAAGATATTCGTAGAAAACGTGCCGCGAAGAACCCTGTAGGCAGATACATTAAAGGCAATCGCTTTAAGCAATCAGCTCAATAAGCAAAACCCCTCAAGTTTTTTCACTTGAGGGGTTTCTTTTTATTAGAAAAAACGATTATAGTGGTGGGGCAGTTAAAATTGCTTCTTTAGAAGCAGGTAAACCTGGTTGCGATTCTGGAATAGTCTCTAAACCTTCAATTTTAGTTACAGTTCCAGTTCCATCAAAGTAAATTTTTAAATGCTGACCATGTGCTGCGGGGATTTTCGCTTTTTTAGCATATGTTCCCGGGATATAGTTGTAGATATAGTCCCAACGTTGTGGATTGAGGGGATCAGTCACTGTTGGGCTACCAAGCAAAAAGCGCACTTGCTGGAAATTCATGCCGACCTGTACTTGAGAGGCTTGAGCTTTAGTCAATGGAGTCCCTTGAGGAATATCAACCTTATATACACCAAAGATTGAACAACCAGCTAGGAGTGAAGTGACGAATAACGTCAGCACGAGTTTTTGCATTTTGCTACACTATCCCAATAAATTATGATGCATTTGATCAAAGGATAGATCATACTTCATATAAATTCTATTGCCTATTCCAACTTGAGATTTGTTGAGAGACCTTTTTTCATGCCTATTTCCAATCAAGATTTGCGCAAAGCTGGACTTAAAGTTACCCTTCCACGAATTAAGATTTTGGAATTATTAGAAAATTCAAAACAACATCATCTTAGCGCTGAAGATATTTACAAGACTTTGTTAGAGCAAGGGGAAGATGTCGGACTTGCGACAGTTTACCGTGTGTTAACACAATTTGAAGCTGCGGGTATTATTCAACGTCATCATTTTGAAAATAATCATTCTGTTTTCGAAATTATGCAAGAAGACCACCACGATCACTTGGTTTGCCAAAACTGCAACAAAGTTATTGAATTTACTAATGATGTTATCGAGAAAGAACAGCATTCTGTAGCAGAACAACATGGGTTCACCTTAACGGGTCACTCATTAAATCTCTATGGTTACTGTAATGAACCTGAATGTCAGGATGCATTGCGCAAGAAATAATCGTTTTCACACAAAGAAAACAAATAAAAAAAGGAAGGTTACGTTTAACCTTCCTTTTTTTATGAAGAAATTACTGACGATCAAAAGTTAAATGCTGTTTTTCGTCTGTAATTTGATCAGGACCTTCATTTGCAAGCTTAATCGTTAAACGTAAATCGTTTGGTGAGTCGGCATGTTTAAGCGCATCTTTATAAGTGATTTGGCCTGCTTTATATAAGTCGAATAAAGCTTGGTCAAAGGTCTGCATACCAAGCTCACGTGAGCGTTTCATCAAGTCCTTAATTTCATGAATTTCACCTTTACGGATATAGTCTGAAATTAATGGTGAGTTAATTAAGATCTCAATCGCTGCACGGCGTGAATTACCATCTGGTGTTGGAATAAGCTGCTGTGCAATCATGGCTTTTAAGTTAAGAGACAAGTCCATGTAAAGCTGGCTATGACGGTCACTTTCAAAAAAGTGAATAATACGGTCGAGTGCTTGGTTGGCATTGTTGGCGTGCATTGTAGCTAATACAAGGTGTCCTGTTTCAGCAAAGCCAATTGCGTAGTCCATGACTTCACGAGAACGGATTTCACCAATTAAGATGACATCGGGTGCTTGTCGTAATGTATTTTTTAAAGCAATTTCGAAAGAGTCCGTATCAATACCGACTTCACGTTGAGTAATGATGCAACCTGCATGTTCGTGAATAAACTCAATCGGGTCCTCAATGGTAATGATATGGCCTTTAGAGTTATGGTTACGATGGCTGATCATTGAAGCCAATGAAGTCGATTTACCTGTACCTGTTGCACCTACGAAAATAATAATGCCGCGTTTGGTCATCGATAAATCTTTAAGCACAGGCGGCAACTGTAAGTCATCAATTGAAGGAATTTTCGTTTCAATTCGACGTAGTACCATACCCGGCATGTCACGTTGCTGAAAAGCACTGACACGAAAACGCGCCGTTTTATCGCGGTTCATGATGGCAAAGTTACATTCACGAGTCTCTGCAAATTCTTTACGTTGTTTTTCACTCATGATGGAATGTAAGAGTTGACCAATTACTTCACCTGAAAGGCTATTTTTTGAAATTGGAACAATTTGCCCGTTAATCTTCATTGATGGTGCAACACCATCTGTAATAAACAGATCGGATGATTTTTTTTCAACCATCAGGTTGAGCAAGTCATTAAAATCCATAATTGTACTCTCGCTATTTTATTGTTTTTATAGGAATGATTCAGGCTGTTTCGCCGCTGTACGGGCTGTTTGTGGACTAATTACCCCACGTGACACCAAACCTTTCAGGCTTTGGTCGAGGGTTGTCATGCCATGGTTAGCACCAGTCTGAATAGCTGAATACATTTGTGCGACTTTGTTTTCACGAATTAAGTTACGAATAGCCGGAATACCAATCATAATTTCATGTGCCGCAACACGACCACCTCCATTCTTTTTAAGCAGGGTCTGAGAAATAACGGCTTGTAAAGATTCAGACAGCATGGCACGAACCATGTCTTTTTCTTCGGCAGGGAATACGTCAATCACACGGTCAATGGTTTTTGCAGCCGATGTGGTGTGAAGCGTACCAAATACCAAGTGACCTGTTTCGGCAGCAGTAAGTGCTAATCGAATCGTTTCAAGGTCACGCATCTCACCGACTAAAATAATATCTGGGTCTTCACGTAGTGCTGAACGAAGGGCTTCATTAAAGCCATGTGTATCACGATGCACTTCACGCTGGTTAATCAGACATTTCTTAGACTGGTGTACAAATTCGATTGGGTCTTCCACCGTTAAAATATGGTCATAGCGGTTTTCATTAATATAATCGAGCATTGCTGCAAGCGTAGTTGATTTACCCGAACCTGTTGGTCCTGTGACCAGTACAATGCCACGAGGATAGTCGCAAATATCTTTAAAGATTTGCCCTAGACCTAGATCTTCCATGGTGAGGACTTTAGATGGAATGGTACGAAATACTGCACCAGCACCACGGTTTTGGTTAAATGCGTTTACACGGAAACGCGCAACATTCGGTACTTCAAAAGAAAAGTCAGTTTCGAGTTTTTCTTCATAGTCACGGCGCTGTTTATCATTCATGATGTCATAAACGAGGCGGTGGACATCTTTATGTTCTAAGGCTGGCAAGTTAATACGACGAACTTCACCATCGACCCGAATCATTGGTGGCATACCAGCTGATAAGTGCAAATCGGACGCGCCATTTTTCACAGAGAAGGCGAGTAGCTCTGTAATATCCATAATTTCCCCAAGTAAATCAAAATATGTCATTATTTTGTAGAATAATATACGGCTTTCACCGAGGCTTACCAACACCTCGCTTTAGGTGAAAAGCAAAAAAGTTTTTTGAAAATGAGAACCTTGTCAATGAATTACCTGCAAGATGCGCGGCAGCACGTATTACAGCAAATCAGAACTGCTTGTGAACATGCTCAGCGTGCGCCTGAAACTGTGCAACTTTTAGCCGTATCTAAAACACATCCGAGTGAAAGATTGCGTGAAATGTATGCAGCGGGACAAAGAGCATTCGGCGAAAATTATTTACAAGAAGCTTTGGATAAAATAGAAGCTCTGCATGACTTAGATATTGAATGGCATTTTATTGGACATGTTCAACGTAACAAAACCAAGCATTTGGCTGAAAAGTTTGACTGGGTGCATGGAGTAGATCGTTTAATTATTGCAGAGCGTTTGTCTAACCAACGTGGTGATGACCAAGCTGCACTTAATATTTGTTTGCAAGTCAATATTGATGGGCAAGACACTAAAGATGGCTGCGCACCGGAAGAAGTTGCCGAATTGGTTGCTCAAATAAGTCAACTGCCAAAAATCAAGCTGCGTGGCTTAATGGTAATTCCGGCACCAGACAATACTGCCGCTTTTGCAGATGCTAAAAAACTATTTGATGAGGTGAAAGAGCAACATGCCCACGCGCAAGACTGGGACACGTTAAGTATGGGGATGTCAGGCGATTTGGATGCTGCAATTGCTGCAGGTTCAACTATGGTTCGTGTGGGAACTGCTTTGTTTGGAAAACGTGATCCTGTTGTAAAAAAATAACTTTAAGGTTTAGTTAAATATTTTGTGGAGAAACTGTAATCGGTTAATTTAAATTTAATTTTCCTCATTTATAAACCAGATATTTTAATATTTGAGTGTGTAATGTATGGATTTGTTGCATGTTTTCATTCTGGCAATTATTCAGGGCTTTGCTGAATTATTGCCAGTTTCTAGTTCCGCACACGTTATTTTAGCTGAAAAGTTAATGGGGTATGATCCATCTGCACCTGACATGACCTTCTTACTTGTGATGTTGCACACAGGTACGATGTTTGCCGTGATCGTTTACTTTTGGAAATCTTGGAAAAAGACTTATTTTTCTTCTTGGGAAAGTTTTAAAAAACAAGCCTTCTATATTATTTTAGCAACCCTAATTACTGGTGTACTCGGTTTAGCGCTCCAATCTATTATTAAACATGTATTCTTCGGCGGCGCGAGCAGTTTCGAAATTGAGCATTTGTTTAGTAACTCAAAATTAATGGCGGCTGCACTGATTTCGGCAGGTGTCCTGATTATTTTATCTTCGCGTTTAGATCGCGGACAATCAGGTGAAATCAGTTTGCGTAGTGCTTCTATTATTGGGGCAGTACAGGCGTTATGTTTACCTTTCCGTGGCTTTTCACGTTCTGGCGCTACAATTTCTACAGGATTATTTTTAGGTGTATCTCGCCAAAAAGCTGAAGAGTTCAGTTTTGCATTGGCTGTGGTATTAACGCCAGCAGTAATTCTAAAAGAATTATATCGTTTAGTTCACGCTCAAGGCTTACAAACCGTAGCTCATGGACAAGTATTCCATTCGATAGTTCCAAGCTTATTAGGGATGTGCTTTAGCTTTGGTGCTGGCCTTTTAGCATTAAAATGGTTGTCTTCATGGTTAGAACATGGACGCTGGCATTTATTTGGTTTGTACTGTATTGGTTTCGCAATTGTCGTACTCTGCGTGAATTAATTTTTTGATGTTTAAAAAATAAAAAATTAGTACAAGACCATACAATAAAAGAGGGGGCGTAATTCATACGCCCCTTTGTTATATAAGATTCAATCAAATTTAAGATAACTACCTAGATTAAATTAACCTACGACTTCAATAGTGCTCGCGCCAGCGCCAAGTGGTTTCACCTGAATTTGTACTGGAATACGTTCATGCATTTCTTGAATGTGTGAGATGAGAATGACCTGACGTCCCTGATTTTGCAGTTGGTCCAAAGCATTCATCACCATGTGCAAAGAAGAAGCATCTAAAGTACCAAAGCCTTCATCAATAAACAGTGATTCAATTTTCATTGAACCCGACGCCATATTGGCAATTGCTAAAGACAAGGCCAGTGCAGTTAAGAATGACTCCCCCCCAGATAAAGAAGCGACGGAGCGGGTTTCTCCATCCATATCGTGGTCAATAATGGCAAGGCTTAAGGACTGATCAAGACGTTTTAGCGTATAACGCTGAGAAAGCATCGCCAGTTGTTGGTTGGCATGTTCAACTAAAATATCTAGGTGATATTGCTGAGCGTAGTCACGGAACTCTTTACCTTTGGCATCACCAATCAAGCCTGAAATTTTGCTCCAGCGGTGTTCTTCTTGCTGAATATTTTGAATTTGCTCGGCGTATTGTTGCTGTTTGGCAAGGTTTTGCTGATGTAATTCAAGCTTCAGCTTTAGCCCGTCACGCACTTCAAGCTGTGCTTTGAGCTTTGCAATATTGTCTTGAATGAGGGTAACGAGCTTTTCGTATTCAATATCTGGCTGAGTTTGTAAGTGCTCGCTTAATTGCTCTTGCATCGTTTTAAGGGCAGAAGAGGCTTCACTTAATAAACGCTCGGCATGATTAAGACGGTTACGAATGTCTTGCTCTTGTGCTGAATTAATCTGTATGAGCGCCGTAAGATCAGATGCCTGAAAATCAGTATGGGCTTTTAACCAGTTTTGAATTTGCCCATCAATCTGCTGTTGATGTTGTTCTGTGTGTTTATACTGATGTTTAAGTTGATCGAGCGATTGTTTTTGCTGTTCAAAGTGTTGTCTGGTTTGTTCGAAACGCTGTTTAGCCTCATGATACGCCGTTTGTTGTTGCTGACGTTTAGCGTCATGCTCAATTAACCATTCATGCGGCTTAATATCCGAACGGCCCGTCATTTGCTGAATGAGCGATACCGCTTTTTCGTTATTTTGTTGACCTTTAAGCGTAATCTCTTGGAGGTTTTGATCGACCTCATCAATTTGCTTGGCCATTTGTTCAAGGCTGGCAGCCAGCATTTTAAGTTCTTGCTGCTGTTGTTCAAAACGCTGTGAAAGCTGCTCTTGTTGTTCAAGTTGCTTAGCACGTGCATCCAGAATAACCCAAGTCTGCTTAGCCGTTTGACTACTCGACTGCTGCCATGCGTGTTGTTCGGTTTCTGATAAACAATCAACAATATGCTGAACTTGTTGTTGCCATTGCTGTGCCGTATTGAGCAAGCTTTCATTACGCTGAATCGTTTGAACAAGCTGATTGTGTTGTTTAATGGCTTGGGTTAAACGCACATTTTCTGAGTCAAATGAACTTATGGCAGTTTGTGCTGCTTGTCTGAGTTCGTTAAGCGTTTGCAAGATTTGTTCAGGTGCTTGATTAAGCTCAATGTGTAATTGATTGAGGTTAAACCCTTGCTCAAGTTCTTGCTGTAAGTGCGTTTGTTTTACTTGCAGTTGAGCTAGGTATTTCTGAACTTGTTCAAGCTCGGCACGGCACTGAGTAAGTGCATGTTGCTGGGTTTGCCATGCATTAAACTTAGTTTGCTCGAGTGCAATAGCTTGTTGCTCTTGCTGTTGCTGCAAATCGAACAAGGCTTTGGAGACCGCACTGTCATCAACACGGTAGGGGTGATGGGTACTTCCACAGACTAAACACGCTTCACCTTCTTTAAGATTGGCCCGTAACTGCTCAATATTTTCGGTGTGTAGTAAACGCTGCTGTTGTAGGATGTGTTGTAGTTTTTCACGTTCAGTTTTTGCTGTTTGGTAGTCTTGTTCAGCTAATTGGCAAACGGTCTTAAGTTGCTCTTCTTGCGCGGAGGCTTGAGTATGTTTTTCAGTGAATTGCTGAAGCTCAGCATATATCTCATGATAAATTTTTATTTTCTGTTGAATTAGATCTAACTGCGTGACTTGAGCAAGTTTCTGATCTTTATCTTTTCGCTGTTGTTCAAGCTTTAACTCAATCTGTTCAATGGTGCCTAGTGAAGCTGTGAGTTGTTCGAGTTCACTTTTAGCTTCCGATAGCTTTTGGCGAGCAAGGGTAGGGTTTCCAATCTGTTGTTCAATCGTTTGGTAATTTTGAATAAATTGCCCAAGCTGATGTAGATGTGCTGAAAGACCCTTATCTAATACAGCATATTGCTGAGTCTGGATCAGCTGCTGTTGTAAATGAATTTTGTTCTGCTCAAGCTGTGCAATCTGCTGTTGTACAGCGTTTTGCTGTTGTTGCAATGGGCTTAGCTTTTGCTCAAGTACCTGTCTTTTTTCTTTGCACTTTTTATATTCATCGGCAATAAAAGCGCGTTCTTGAATGGACTGTCGAACTTGATTTAAAGCATGTTGATGCTGTTGCTCAAAATCGAGGGTTTGTTTGAGCTGTTGTTCTGCAAGTTGATATTGTTTTTGTCCCGTTTCAAAAATTTGTAGCAGGTCATTAAACTTAGTTTGAGCTTGCTGAATTTGCGGCTCAAGTTGTTGTAGTGTTTGTAAATTTTGAGCTTGCTGAAAAACTTGTGGGCGTATTTCAGAGAAAACTTCGAGACGTTTTAATTGCTCACGCTCACTAGTCAATTGTTGATGGTGATTTTGCTGAGTTTGAAACTGTTGCTGTTTCGCTTGAACTTCTTGTTCAAGTTTTGCTTTGCGTTCAAACCATTGTTGCTGTTTGTCTAAGACATGTTTTTGTTGTTCTAACTGTTGATAGTTTTGTTCAGCTTGCTGGTATTGCTCGGTAAATGCAGCAATCTCTTCATCAGACAAAATTTCAATGTGACCTAAAAATTCTTCCAACTGTTTACGCTGCTTTGCAATATCGGCTGTTTTACGAAAAGCCAGTTCACCAATTTTAGCAAAAATGCTGGAGTTGGTTAGGTACTCAAGTAATTCACCGCGTTCGCTGTCTCTAGCTTTTAAAAATGCAGTGACTTCTGACTGAGCAAGTAATACGGCACGCGTAAACTGTTCAAAAGAAAGCTGGGTAATTTGCTTAACTTTTTCATCAACCGCTTTGGCTTTGTCGGCAAGTACCACACCATCGGTTAGGCATTTTAAGTGACGCTGCACGCTTTGTAATTTGCCATTTGGATTTTCACGTGCACGTTTAATTTCCCAACGAGCCAAATAGCGTTTTTGATCTTGCGCAATAAAGCAAAGCTCAGCAAAACCATGGCCTGTACCACGGCGTAAGACAGTTAAAGGTGAGTTAGTGAGTAACTCGGAACCATCAACATCTTTTAACTTACCATCGCTGTCTTTAAGGCGAGGAACCCGATTAAATAAGGCTAGACACATCGCGTCTAAAATGGTCGATTTACCTGCGCCAGTTTTCCCCACAATTGCAATGAGACCTGCATGGGCCAGAGGTGCGCTTTCAAAATCAATAAAATGCTCATCAGCAAGCGATGCCAGATTTTTTATTCGAATGGATAAAATTTTCATGACATATCCTTAATGGCTTGCATCATTTTCAAGATGTTTTTGTGCTTCTTGTACCAGGCTCAGAAAATCTTTTAAGACCGCATCATCGGCGCTGTAACCTTGTTTTTCCCAAATATTTTGAAAGAGCTTTTCCGGTGTTGGCGGTTCAAGTGCAATGTGCTGGGTAGTATTTGAATTAGTCGTGTCTTTGTTTACGTATTGACGTGAAATACGCACTAAACGATAGCGGTCAGGTGGTAGAGCAGCTTCAAACTGCTGACGTAAGTTCGGCTGTGGCGGCGTTAAACTATAATATTCAATATCGACATATTCACGGTGGTCAATATTTTCAATCACGCCGTGTGGCAAGGCTTTGAGTTGTTGCAGTACTTCGTTTAGCTCACCACGAATACGGTGCAATTGTATGCAGCGTGGAATTTCGATAGCTTCAAATTGCAAACGGTTGTCAGTATCTTGAGAAGGGTCAATTTTGACCTCAACCACTTGGTGTTTATAGTTAATTTCACTGAAAGAAAGTGGAATGGGTGAACCGCTATAACGAATGTGTGGCTGACCTACTTTTTGTGGTTTATGTAGATGTCCTAAAGCGACATAGTCGACCGCATCTTCAAATAATGTCGTTGAAAGCGCCTCTTCATTACCAATAATAATTGGGCGTTCAGAGTCGGATGTCTCGCCACCTTGCATATGGGCATGTGACATCAAAATAAGGGCTTGGTCCGGTGTCTTACGACGTTTGGCTTCTGCAATGAGTTGCTGGTGCAAATAAGCAATCGCGTTTTTGCTATTAGTGGTATGTTCGTTAAAGCCCGTAATTTCGGCCGAGCGTAAAAAAGGCAGGGCAAGGCACCATGCCACAATATCCTGATTTTGATTATAAATAGGTAAAAGTAGCCGATCGAGATCTAGAGTTTTATCTTCATTCCAGCGAACCACGCCCACAGTTTTCGCATTGTATTTTTCTAAAAGCGGTTCGACCTGTTCAATACGGTAGCCTGAGTCATGGTTACCCGCAATCATGAGTGTTTGCATGTGCGGTGCAATGCGGTGCGCATCTGCTAAAAATTGGTAGAGTTGTTTTTGTGCTTGTGAACCCGGGTTAATAACATCAAAAATATCGCCAGCAATAAGCAGGGCATGTGGTTGTTTTTCTTGAATTTGAGTGAGCAACCAGCTTAAAAATTGTTGGTGTTCGTAATGTCGAGAGTGATTATAAAAAAACTGCCCCAAATGCCAGTCAGAAGTATGTAGAAAATGTACGGACATAGAAACAGACATCAAGCCAAAATAAACACAGATACGTTAGCATAAATTGGCAGGAGATTTTATCAAGACATTTTAAAGTGCTCGTTATTTAAGCCCATAGTAAAACTTGAATTAAATTTTTCACTTTAAACTCTGCTTTGTTACTATCAGGTCAAACCATGAACTTTGAGAATAAAATGACTATTCATAAATACGAAGTAAAAATACAGTGGGAAGGCAATACAGGCACAGGCACTTCATCTTATCGTTCATATAAACGAGACTTTAGTATTCAGCATCCTCAAAAGACGACTATTCTTGGTTCATCAGACCCTGCCTATTTAGGCGATGTGACCAGATGGAACCCGGAAGATTTATTGGTCGCGTCAGCTTCTGCTTGTCATAAGCTTTGGTATTTACACCTTTGTGCAGTCAATCATATTCACGTTGTGAGTTATGTCGATCATGCACTTGGTTTTATGGAAGATACAGATCCGGTCAAACGTGGTCATTTTACCCAAATTATTTTAAGACCCGAGGTTGTTTTAGAAAAAGGTGCTGATCAAGAGCTTGCAGCAAAACTGCATGAAGAAGCACATCACGAATGTATGATTGCCAATTCGGTAAATTTTCCAATTATATGTGAAGCGAGTTTTAGCTTTGCTGAATAATTAATATGAAATAGCCACCGATAAGAGGCGGTGGCTATAAATTAAAAATAATTAAAGTCGTTAAATAAAATCTTTAAGCTGCATTTTCATCGACTTGAAAAATACCAAAAACGTTGTGATCTAAATCGACAAAGTAACCATGCCAAGCACGGCCCGGAATAGCGAATTTATCCATTGCGACAATACCACCTTGCGCTAAAATTTTTGCAGCCACTTCATCGAAGTTTTCCACCTGAACCGAACAGGTAAATGCATTGGTGCCATATTCCATTGGAGGTGTTTGAGCGGGGCGTTTTAATAGCCCACCCATAATTGAAGGTGTCTCTATGCGGTAATATTCAATCGGTAAGCTTTCATCGAGTTTAAATTGCCAACCAAACACAGCTTGGTAAAACTGCGCATCGCGTGCAGGGTTTGAAGACTGGATTTCGAAATAGGCAATATTGTTCATATTATTTAAATCATATTTTTATGATGTTAAAAAGTATACGCATAGCCTTTATAGCCACGAAAGCACTATTGTGTATGGTGAGCGTAAAATAAATGAAAATGCTAGAAAATAAAAACCGACGATTCGAGTGATGAGAGAATCGTCGGTCAAAGACTTCATCAAGGGTTTCGGCTGCTAACAAAACCTAATCCGAAGGAAGAAAGAGTCGTAATGAAAGGTCACCGAAACAATTTTGCGGATGCCGTGCAAAGGAAGTATTCGGTTGCTGCGACCTTGTTACCCTATATAACGTCAAGAGATCAGGATTGGTTGACAGAAAAATGAAAAAAAATCGAAAAAAATTTATAATTATTTTTTGAACCCATAAATTAGGCAAAAATATGACCAAATTACGCTCTTACTTTCTCTGGTTTTTTGCTTTGTGCCTCGTGCTTACCTTAATTGTAGGTGTAATTGCAGCACTATTACCAGCGAGTGTAGGCGGTATTTTAACAGCCGTTCCATACTTAGGCGCAATGATTTTTGTCTTATTTAGATTTTTAAAGAAAGAACGCCGTGCACCGACTGTATCAGAAAAAAAGAAATTTACTTTAGGCTTTACCCTCATATTTTGGGGCTATAACTTGTGTGGTGTTTTGTTCGGTCTGTTTTTATTTTCAAGAAAAGACCCTGAAATTTTGCAAAACTTTATGCTTTACCTCAAGCAGCCTCAGTTCTTAAGTATTATGGTCATTATGATTTTAATGTTGGCTATTCCGCTGTATTTAATTACTTACTGGTTTTATGGCAAACAGGCACAGCGTATGGCAGACAAAATGTTTAATGTGCAATAGATCACTACGAAAACTCATACGATTAAATATAAATGAGTCTTATACAATAAAATAAAACTTGAATCCTCAGCTTAGGAGGAAATATGAATAAGAATGTATTAATTACTGGTGCCAGTGGCTTTATTGGAACGCATTTAATTAAGTTCCTATTACAAAAAAATTATAACGTGATTGCGGTGACACGGCAGGCTGGAAAGGAATCTGACCATCCTGCCTTGCAGTGGGTACGAAAGTTCGAAGATATCTCAACCCATAAAATTGATTATGTAGTGAATTTGGCGGGTGCCAATATTGGTGAGAAACGCTGGACCGAGTCACGTAAAAAACAACTCATTGAAAGCCGTGTAAATACGACCCGAAAACTTTATGCGTGGCTTAAGCAATCTCAAATTTTTCCCGAAGTGATTGTCTCTGGCTCCGCAATTGGCTATTACGGCATAGATGCTCAAGAAAAGTGGACAGAGGTGTGCACTGAACAAAGCTCGCCACAGCCTATTTTTATGTCCGAGCTTTGCCAAGAGTGGGAACGCGCAGCTTTAGCAGACGCTCAGCAAAATACTAAAATTATTCGTTTAGGTGTAGTGTTCGGGCAGGGCGGCGGCATTTTGCCTAAAATATTATTTCCTATACGCCTCAATTTAGTCGGTCAAATTGGTCACGGGCACCAGCCTGTGGTTTGGGTACATATTGAAGATGTGTTAAATGCCATCGAGTTTATATTTCAGCATCCTCAATCTGCTCAAATTCATAATGTGGTAGCGCCAGAAAATGTGACCCAACAAGCTTTTGTTGAACAAGCTGCACAAGTTTTAAATAAGAAACCAATGTTGTCGGCGCCGAGCACAGTTTTCCGCTGTTTGTTAGGAGAGCAGTCGCAATTGATTTTGAATGGGCAATACGTTAAACCCGCTGCCTTACAAGCAGAAGGATTTGAGTTTGCTTATCCTCAATTAAAAATGGCTTTAGAGAATATACTCGCCTCAGGCTAAGATTTTATTTTGCAAACGCTCTGGTGAATATGCTTTGGCATCAACTAAAGTTGGTTGCCCTAGCATAAGCTGACGAAGCAATTGTGCAGAACCTGTGCCCATACACAAACCATTTCTAAAGTGACCAAAGTTTGCCCATAGGTTATCCATTTCAGGCATTTTGCCAATGTACGGAACGCCATTTGGTGAACTTGGTCTAAGTCCTGCCCAGCGATGTACAATCGGGAAATCGGCCAGTTCAGGCACCATTTCTAAACATGCTTCTAAAATATTGTGCTGAGTCGTTTCGTCGGTAGAGGTGTCAAAACCACGATGTGCCATGCTTGACCCACACACGATATGACCGTCCATACGTGGAATCAAATACATGACTCGATTCATACACATGGTCGGTAGCCAGTGAGCAGGAGTTTTAAATAACAGCATTTGGCCTTGAACAGGTTCGACTGGAATTTCGAGTTGTAATTGAGAGTTCCAGTAATGGCTCCAAGCGCCCGAAGTTATTACAAAATGGTCTGCTGTATGTTTACGACCATCTTCAGTTTGGAGCGCTTGTATGGCATCACCTTGTTGAATCAGTTTTTTAACAGGAGTGTGTTCAAAAAACTCAACATTTGGATGTTGTTTTAAATAGCGAATCAGCGACTGTAATACGCGTGGGTTGCGAATATTAGATAGTTCAGGGAAATAAATCGCTTCTTGAAACTGATCGGAAATATGCGGATTGACTTGCTCTAGCGCATCTCGCTGTAAATATTCACAGCGCTGCATCGGTTCTTGATGTTGCTCGGCGTAGGACAAACCAACGTCAAAATCTTCTTCATCAAAAATCAGCATGCCTGTGTCATGAATTTCAAAATCAATCCCTGTAATAGGGTAGAGCTTTTGGTTCCATGCTTGATAAGAGGCTTTACCAAATTGAGCAAGTTGGTTCACTGCATGCACATAACGCCACGGGTACATCGGAGAGAGAATGCCTCCGCCAGCCCAAGAGGCTGCTTGTCCCGCTTGTTGTTGATCAAAAATGCTGATGGTACAGCCTTGTTCAACCAACTCCAGCGCAGACATTAATCCACTTATGCCCGCGCCAATGATTGCAATATGCATGCAGTGTTATCCTTTCTCTGCGAACTTAGTTCATTTCCTTGAGTTTTTCAGCAGCGGTTTCTGCAAAGTAAGTCCAGATTCCGTCTGCACCAGCACGGCGGCAGCACATGAGTGATTCTAAAATGACTGAGTCTGATAACCAGCCATTTTGAATTGCGCCAGCTAACATTGCGTATTCGCCACTCACTTGATAAATGAATGTCGGAATACCAAAGGTATCTTTCACTTCACGTACCACATCCAGATATGGCATGCCCGGTTTTACAATCACCATGTCGGCGCCTTCTTGAATATCAAGCGCGATTTCATGTAACGCTTCGGCACGGTTGGCAAAGTCCATCTGGTAGTTATATTTATTACCACCTTTGAGGTTGGATGCAGAGCCAACAGCATCACGGAACGGACCATAGAAGCTAGACGCATATTTCGCAGAGTAGGCCATGATGTTGGTGTAGATGTGACCATTAGCTTCTAAAGCTTGACGAATCGCGCCAATACGGCCATCCATCATGTCACTTGGTGCAATCACTTCGGCACCTGCTTCTGCGTGACTTAACGCTTGTTTAATTAAGCACTCTACAGTCTCATCGTTTAGCACATAGCCAGTTTCATCAATAATGCCGTCTTGACCATGCGTGGTGTATGGGTCGAGGGCACCATCAGTAATTAACACCATTTCTGGTAATTCTTTTTTAAGCAAACGACAAGTGGTTTGAACTAAACCATCTTCACGCCATGCAGCTTCTGCGGTGAGGCTTTTATCTTCTTGCGGGGTAACTGGAAAAAGAGCCAGTTTTGATACGCCCAATTCCAGAAGTCTTTCAGCTTTTTTCAGTAACAAATCTGCCGACAAACGCTGAATGTTTGGCATACTTGGAATATCTTGGGTCTGATTTTGTCCCGGTAATACAAATACTGGATAAATCAAGTGATTGGTAGTGAGCTGTGTTTCGCTGACCATCGCACGCAACTGGTCATTTTTACGGATACGGCGCATGCGAGTAGCTGGAAATGCAGGACGATTGAACGTATAAGTCATAACAATCTCGATGTTCGGTATTACACTAGGATAGGTTGGCGGATATTCCATTACTGTCAACCGACTGCTGTATTGTAGCCCCATAATGCTGGATTTGTACAAAATTATGGGTGTTTATCATGCTTTTAAATTTAGGCAACGTATGAGTGATGAAAAGAAAAATTGGACTGGGAACATCCATTTAGGTGCAAAAACTGACCTGACTGTGGTGCTCAACCAATTATGTAAGGCGTTTAATAGCTCTCCTTTTTTTAAGCATAGTGGAATGATTATGCGTGTGGTAGATGGTCACATTGAAGGTTATATCGAGATGCAACCTAACCTGATTGGTAATCTGGCATTTCAGATTTTGCATGGCGGCGTTGCTGCAACTTTGCTCGACAGTATTGGTGGAATTGTAGCAATGGAACATCTCTATCGCCGTTCGACCCCAGAAACTTTAACCGAAACCATTAAGCAAGTATCGCGATTGGCAACTGTAGATATGCGTGTAGATTATTTAGCGCCGGGACGCGGTAAGTATTTTATTGCACGCGCGGAAGTGTTACGTTTAGGACGTAAGGGCTGCACTATGCGTATGACGATGGTCAATGATGAAGATAAAGCCATCGCTGCGGGTATCGCTTCATATGCCTATTAGGCGATGAATTGAACGATTTAAAAGCGCCATGTGCGCTTTTTTTAATGCTTGAAAAGCTGGAATTTTCATAAAAATCTTGAGATAAACATTAATTTAATTAGAACGAACGCATGAGTTATATTTTTTTATTCTCACATCATGAGGTTTTAGCGTTAAAATTGACTGCTTTGACAATGCGATATGTCTTGTTTATAGAATAATAAAAACTCTATAACAAGGTGTAGTGCAAGATTGATGGCAAAGCCAACTCATCTTTAGGAACATACCATGACTGATGCACAAAGCAATGTACAAGAAACAGTGCCAACAACATCTGCCTCGGATGACAACAACCAAAACAAGCGCAAAAAATTTCTTGGTTTTTTTGCGCTGATTTTATTGATCGCCGCTATTTTATATGCAATTTGGGCATTATTTTTAAATCACTCGGTGAGTACAGATAATGCTTATGTCGGTGCAGAAACCGCGCAAATTACCTCAATGGTGAGTGGTCAGGTCGCTCAGGTTTTGGTAAATGATACTCAAACAGTACATCGGGGTGATGTGCTGGTTCGTATTGATGACCGTGATGCCAAAATTGCATTGGCACAAGCCGAGGCAGAACTTGCCAAAGCAAAACGCCAATACAAACAGACTGCGGCAAACAGTAGTTCTTTAAACTCTCAAGTTGTGGTTCGTGCTGACGAAATTAACAGTGCCAAAGCACAAGTTGCACAAGCACAGGCCGACTATGACAAAGCTGCTTTAGAGCTTAATCGCCGTGCGCAGCTTGCTGCTTCTGGTGCGGTATCTAAAGAAGAACTCACCAAAGCACAAAGTGCAGTTGAAACTGCTAAAGCAGGACTAGAGCTTGCTAAAGCTGGCTTGGCACAAGCGACTTCTAGCCGTAAAGCTGCCGAAAGTACTTTAGCTGCTAACGAAGCGTTAATTCAGGGTGTAAGCGAAACATCGACTCCAGATGTACAGGTTGCACAAGCGCATGTAGAACAAGCTCAGCTTGACTTGGAACGTACCGTGATTCGTGCACCAGTTGATGGTGTGATTACACGCCGTAATATTCAAGTTGGTCAACGCGTTGCACCGGGTACAAGCATGATGATGATTGTGCCGCTCAACGATTTATATGTAGATGCTAACTTCAAAGAAAGTCAGCTGAAAAAAGTCCGCCCAGGTCAGCCAGTGACATTAACGTCAGATTTATATGGCGATGATGTTGAATACCACGGCAAAGTGGTGGGCTTCTCTGGTGGTACAGGCTCTGCCTTTGCCTTAATTCCGGCTCAAAACGCAACAGGTAACTGGATTAAAGTAGTTCAACGCTTACCGGTTCGTATTGCACTTGACCCGAAAGAACTTGCTGAACACCCATTACGTGTTGGCTTGTCGATGGAAGCAAAAGTCGACTTATCTGCGAAGTAAACGCTTATGAAAACGCAAACACCTTTTGCCGAGTTAAGCGGTGGACGTTTACTACTGGCAGCGTTTGTTATTGCCTTGTCGAACTTTATGGTCGTACTTGATACGACCATTGCCAACGTTTCTGTACCGCACATTACCGGTAACCTTGCTGTTTCAAGTACACAAGGAACATGGGTCGTTACTTCATATGCAGTTGCAGAAGCGATTTGTGTACCTTTAACGGGCTGGCTGGCTGGTCGTTTTGGGACGGTACGGGTCTTTATTTTTGGTTTAATTGGCTTTACGGTCTTTTCTTTCCTATGCGGTTTGGCAACATCGTTAGAAATGTTGGTGTTTTTCCGTATTGGGCAGGGCCTTTGTGGCGGTCCACTTATGCCACTCAGCCAAACCTTGCTTATGCGTATTTTCCCTCAAGAAAAACATGCACAGGCGATGGGCCTATGGGCAATGACCACAGTCGTTGGACCAATTTTAGGGCCAATTTTGGGTGGTTTGATTAGTGACAACCTGTCTTGGCACTGGATCTTCTTTATTAACTTACCGGTTGGTATTGTCTGTGTATTAGCAGCAATGCGCTTGTTAAGAGTAGCCGAAACAGAAACCATTTCTTTAAGAATCGACACTGTTGGTTTAGGTCTATTAATTCTGTGGATTGGTGCGTTACAGCTTATGCTCGACTTGGGGCACGAACGAGATTGGTTTAACAGCACGAGCATTATTGTTTTAGGCTTAACTGCCGCTATTGGCTTTGTGGTGTTCCTGATATGGGAGCTCACCGACAAACACCCTGTGGTGGATGTCAAAGTCTTTAGGCATAGGGGCTTTGCAATTTCGGTACTGGCCTTGTCGCTTGGCTTTGGCGCATTCTTTGGCAGTATTGTATTGATACCGCAGTGGCTACAAATGAACCTTTCCTATACCGCCACGTGGGCCGGGTATTTAACCGCAACCATGGGTTTTGGTAGTTTGACCATGTCACCGATTGTGGCAAAACTTTCGACCAAACATGACCCGCGTGCGCTGGCGAGCTTTGGTTTAATTTTGCTGGGTATAGTGACCTTAATGCGGGCATTCTGGACTACAGATGCCGACTTTATGGCACTGGCTTGGCCGCAAATTTTGCAAGGTTTTGCAGTACCGTTCTTCTTTATTCCACTATCTAACATTGCACTTGGTTCGGTACTCCAGCAAGAGATTGCATCTGCTGCGGGCCTCATGAACTTTTTAAGAACTATGGCAGGGGCGATTGGCGCTTCAATTGCTGTAACGGTATGGGACGACCATGCCAAAGTTGCCCGTAGTGAAATGGTGTCAAACCTACATACCACTGAAGTACAAAACACACTTTTGCAAAATGGTTTTACGGCTGACTCGACGCTTGGAATTATTTCAAACCTTGTCGATAAAGAAGCTATTACCATGTCGGCAAACCATGTGTTTTTGCTATTTGCGATTGTGTTTGTCTTTGCAGGGCTGGTCATTTGGCTGTGTCCAAAACCCAAACAGGTTAGCGGTATGCCTTCTCACTAAATATCAAAAAGCATCTCTTCGGAGGTGCTTTTTTTAGGCCTACTACAAAATGAGCAGGTTTATAAATAGCAGATTTTGCCTGTATTTAAAGAAATAAAGCATGCCAGAATTGGGCAAATCAGTTATAAAAGAGTGTGATAACAACTAAGGAGACATCACACAGAGCACAAAATAAACACCCTTAATCATTTAATATTATTAAAACTTTATTTTTATCAAAGATTAAAAAACTGAAGACCTGAAAACAAAGAAGCTTGCATGGCAATTGCATGGATAGGCAGGCGTATATATTGGAGTTATCACGTGAATAAAAGATATTCATTTTTGTTCAGTAGTTTATTAGCAGTCGGTTTATTACAAGGATGTGGAGATGACTCCTCGTCAGATCAGCCCAAGGATGATTCAAATACAACCCCGCCCAATTTAATTGTAGATAATGACCCGACCAGTTGTAGCAAACTGGCACAAGACGGTTCAAGTGTGGTGGTTGGTTCAAACCAAAATGGTGACCCCGCCGCGCCAGAGGGTGCATCGGGTTACAAACTTGGTAACACGGTTAAATATTCAGATAAATATATGGTGGTGGCAAACACGCCACTTGCGGTAAAAGCAGGTTGTGATGTGTTAAAAGCAGGCGGTAGTGCAGTCGATGCAGCCGTAGCAGTACAAGCGGTGCTGGGGTTAGTCGAGCCACAGTCGAGTACGATTGCCGGTAGTGGTTTTATGATGTATTACGATGCCAAAACCAAACAAGTCACTGCTTATGATGGCCGTGAAACCGCACCAGCGGCAGCCAACGAATTTTATTTAATTCGCCAAAATATATATGACCCAAATTCACCTGCACCTGTACCAAGTGCCCGCCGTAGCGGTCGCTCGATTGGTGTGCCGGGCGTGATGCGTTTGCTTGAACAAGCACAAAAAGAGCATGGCAAACTTAAGTGGAACCAACTTTTTGGTGAAGCGATTGGTTTGGCTGACAACGGTTTCCGCATTCCGGGGCGTTTGGCAGATGCAATTGCAAGTAATGCAAACAGCTTAGCACTCGATGCAAATGCAATCGCGACCTATTTCTACCCAGATGGATCACCACGTAAAGTCGGTGAGACCATGACCAATAAAGCCTATGCTAGAACACTTGAAGCACTCGCTTCACAAGGGGCAAACGCACTGCACACTGGTCCAATTGCGCAAGCCATTGTGGCAAAAGCAGGGCAAACCGTGGGTGACGACCCAGCAAAAACTCCTATTACCCCAAGTTTGATGACCTTGCAGGATTTATCGAACTATCAGGTGAAAAAACGCGACCCGATTTGTACGACGTACCGTGACCGTTACTATGTATGTACCATGCCACCTCCATCTTCGGGAGGAATTGCAGTTGCACAGACGCTAGGTATTTTAGAAAACTTTGATATGTCGCTTTATCCACCTAAAAACCCTGAAAATGAAGGTGGTGTGCCCGATGTCATGGGCGTGCATTTAGTGTCTGAAGCAGAGCGTTTGGCCTATGCTGACCGTGATAAATATGTGGCAGATACCGACTTTGTTCGTTTGCCAGCACAGGGTATTCCAAGTTTTATTGATAAAAACTACTTAAAGCAACGTGCAGCACTGATTAACCCGAACCAGAGTATGGGCGTAGCACCAGCAGGTAATTTCAATACAGCGGCAGGTGTAGACACCACTGTTGAGCATGGTACAACTCAGTTTACGATAGTAGATGCCTATGGCAATGTGGTTTCAATGACATCGACTGTTGAATCGAGCATGGGTTCATTCCACATGGTGGATGGGTTCTTGCTGTCAAACCAGTTAACTGACTTTAGCGCAAACCCTTATGACAGCACTGGGGCACCAGTTGCCAACCGTGTAGAAGGCGGCAAACGCCCACGTAGTACTATGGCGCCAACCTTAGTATTTAAAGGCACCACGCCAGATGAATTTTATATGGCAACAGGTTCACCAGGTGGCGGTACGATTATTCAATATGTAGTTAAAACTTTAGTGGGTGCATTGGATTGGAACTTAAATGCACAGCAGGCCACTTCGCTTGTAAACTTTGGCGCGACCAATAGTCCAAATACCAATATTGATAGCTCGAATGTACAGCTTTCCTTAGTTGACTTAATTGAAGGTTTAAAAGCAAAAGGGCATGGCATTTCTAACACTGCACAAACCAGTGGTATTTCAACGATTATGAAAGTAAATATAAATAATCAAAGTAAATACGCAGGTGGGGTAGACCCACGCCGTGAAGGTATTGTGTTAGGTAATGGTGCCTTATAGAGCAAACTTTAAAAAACGCTGTCATTTTTGGCAGCTTTTTTTATAAGGGGCCTTGAAAAAAACAAAAGGCACTCAATTATGTAAGTATGTTCATCAGTGGCAGAGTGTTGATAAAATGCACAGCATTTTATTTTAGTTATGCTATGATGTGCAGACATTCATGGGGATGTTATTGGCTTCGACGCCGGTGATGAAACTCATAGATGCATGCCGAGAGCGCATTTTCTCTCGTAAATAAAATTTGCATTTAAATAGTCGCAAACGACGAAACTTACGCTCTAGCTGCCTAAGGGCCGCTTGTCCGCTTCCTAGAATACTTGTGGTCTGGGAACCCGACTGAAGCGCACGCACACAAGTCCGTATAGAGTCAAGCCTCGGGGCTTTATACCAAACTTAGAGGATCGCATCTTGTACCCTGTTCGTCGGGTCACTTGGTGTTAAAACAATAGACGATATCTAAGCATGTAGTATTCTCGAGCGTAGTGCTGGCGGACGCGGGTTCAACTCCCGCCATCTCCACCAAAATATCAAAATCATATATTGTTACATAAATTTATATGAGTACGAAAGCCTTAAACCACAACGGTTTAGGGCTTTTTTATTACTTTAAATAAATATACTTAACTTCATATAATACGAGGTATATTGTATCCCTATTTGTAGCCCATTATGATAATTGAAACTGGGGATACATTTTATAGCTATGAAAAGATCAGAAGTAAAGACTGGTAAGCGTTTGTCAGATACCACATTGGAAAGTTTAGAGCCAGATGAAAAGGAATTCCGTATTTTAGATGGTGATAATCTTTATTTCCGTATCAAAACGAATGGTACTAAGTCTTGGCAATTAAGGTATAAAACACCTGAGAATAAATGGGCTTGGCGTGGATTAGGTTCATACCCCACAGTATCAGGTGCAAAAGCAAGAAAATTAGCTTTTGAATTAATGAATGCTTCATCTAATGGCACACCTATACCAACTCAAAAAGAAAAACGTATAGCTGAGATCGAAAAGGTTAATTCCACATTTGAACAAATTGCACAAGAATGGCTAGATACTAAAAGGCAAAGATGGACTGAGGGTACATGGACTAGAAATGTCGGGGCATTAGAAAAACATATCTATCCAACTTTTGGTAAATCTGATTTTAGAAATATTATGCCTAAAGACTGGTTTGAGCATCTTCTGGGGATACAAAGAGAGTTGGGAATTAATGAGCAAGTTAAGCGGATGGCTTCATTATGCCGAGAGATATATGACCTTGCAAAAGTTAAAGGAAAGATACAATACAATCCTTTAGATGGTGTGAATAAGTTTTTAGACCCAGCAGAATCTAAGAATATGAAGCATGTATCCCTAGAGGAATTACCAAGACTTTTACAGGTAATTAATAATTATCCAACTCCAGATGTAAGGATAGGACTGCAATTGTTAGTGATGCTTTTCCCTCGACCATCGGAATTGAGGGAAGCGAGATGGGACGAGTTTAATTTTAAAAAGGCAATGTGGGTAAGACCAGCCGAAAGAATGAAAACTCGTATTGAACATGCAATCCCATTACCTAAGCAGGCTATTGAACTATTAAAAGAGTTAAAAAAATATAGTGGTAATTCAGAATTGCTTTTTCCAAGTCGTACAAGTTTAGATAAACCTAGATCAGATACAGTTTTTATCATGGCTTTGCGCCGTATGGGATATGGTGATAAACAAAGTCCACATGGCTTTAGACATATTGCGAGTTCTGCATGGAATAGAAAATATCCGACAATGGGACAAGTTGTAGAGTCTGCCCTTGCTCATTTAAAGAAAGGCGTTAAAGGTATTTATGATAAAGAAGCACACTTTGAGGACAGAATAGAAATGCAGCAATGGTGGGCGGATGAGTTGGACTTACTTATTAAAACAAAAGAATAGAGGAAACATTATGAAAAATTTAACTGATTTTGAGGTTTATAAACTTCTTGATTCAATGAATTTATTAGAGTCAGCTTGTTTAATTGTTGGAGCAAGTCCAAATGAAATTAGAGATGCTGCTGATAGTACTAATGACTTTGATGTGCATGATAGATTTTACATAAACAATGGTACTAATGCAGCAAGGCATTTTCCGCTTGTACTTAATTCTCTTTTGAGGAGTATTGAGTTAGATAAAATTGAAACTTCAAGAATTAGCTATTATAGCAATGTTGGTTCATACGGTAATAATAATGAGGTTAAGATTATTAATCCAGTTATGACTTATATCGAAAAACCTATATTAGTTGAATGGCTTAAACAAAGAGGGGTATACCCTGAAGCATTATTTCCATTAGAACCAGATAATGAAATATTAAATGAAGAACATCCTTTTTATTCCAATAAGTTAGCTTTGATAGTTGATGCTTGGCAACAATTAAAATATGCAGAATTAGACAATCAAACTGTTAAAAATTATCTCGAATCATGGATTAAAGAACATAGCCCTAAATATGGTTTTGAAAATATGGGAGAAACAGCTATAAGTAATCTTGCTGAGATTGTCAATTTCGAGAAAGGGGGGAGGAGGATTAAAGGAAGCCTTGTAGATGCTTTTGAAAACTTAGAGAAACAACACATGAGGTTGATTAAAAAACAATCAAATAAACAAGAAAATAAAGACGATTCTAATGGTCAAATTATTGAGGGAGACCTACCATTTTAATTATTGATTTTTATCAACTATTTTTATTTATTTTGAAAACAAAATAAACACCATCCCTTATAATTTACATTATAGGGGATTTCTATTTTTATATAAAAAACAAAAACATAATTTCATACATCAACTGTATGGAGTTATGTAAATGCTTAAAAAGTTTAATGAAGTTTGTGATCTATTGAGTGTTACCCGTGACGGTTTACGAAAAATAATGCTCAAGGATAAAGATTTTCCAAAGCCAATTAAATTAGGAGACACAAAACAAGCCCCAGTCTATTTCGACATAAAAGAGATCGAACAGTGGGTAGAAATTAAAAAAGCTGCACGTAATGAGGTGACAGCATGAAAAATATTAGTTATAGTTATCTTGCTTTGAGCAAAATCTCAAAGTTAGCTTTGGTCGGCTATATTCTACGAGGCGCACAGTCCGCAAGGGCTTTTTTTGTGCGTAATATCTCTATGCGTTCGCATGTTATGGTGAAGCTGGAGAGGGACACTTTCGAGTGTGCAGGGAACCTTGTAGACCTGTCGACCAACCCTTTTCAGCTTTGCCACCCTCACTTGGTCGTGAATGGTAAAGCTCCAAAACTACAAGGAGCGCATTATCATGCCTAATCAAAATAACACCCGAAAACCGAATCCAATCAATAAAGATTATTTTCCATTACTTTGTCTGACGAATGAGTTTTTTGTACCCCATAAAGATGCCAATCATTTAAATGCTCAGGACGTAGTTGTTGACCTTGTGAACAGTGCTAAGAATATATCTATAGCAACATGGAACTGTTTTGAAGATGGTGAAAAATTAGTAATGAAAGGTGAAATTGTTGCCAATCTTATATTCGAAATTCAAACAAAATTAGAAATGATTGAGAAAATCCTACCTTTAGCTTTTGATGATAATAAGGGGGAATAAATGAATATAAAACCCTCTTGGGATACAACTGTAGATATGTTTGAGGAAATAGACCCAAAACAAAAGCCTATTTTCTCACACATGCATAACTACACTAAAAATGTAGTACATAGTTATTCGATTCAAGATTTTGATTTAAATGTATTGGTTCAGAATGAAGATAAGGGAAATTTTAGAACTGTAGCTGATGAAACTATCTTTAATAAAAGAGATATCTCAGGCTACAAGGCAATTCCTTTATATGATTTGGAGAGTAGTCAATTAATTGGTTATCAATTGCTAAATACAAAAAAGAAATCCCAGCCTATTAAAGTAGGTGCTGGGATTCCAGTTTGTAACTTTGGCAAATCAAACCCATCAAGTTTTATTGCTACAGACAATTTAAACTTATTTTTTAGATTATCGCAACTAAATTATGTTGCTGTATTTCATAGCCGTATTAATGCAGCTTTTGAATTGGTGGATAACTATTTTGATGATCAGAAACCAAGAATTATTGCTACCAATAAATCACTTAATTACAACAGTGATTTAAAAGTTCATTTTGATTCTGATGTTTCTGGTTTAACAGATCAGCAAATTCAATCCATTTTGTTAGGTAAGGCTTCTGAGATTAAACCAACAGAAGTCAATTCTAATACCACACTTCAGATTGTGAATATGAGTGACATTGAAGCCCAGCCAATTACATGGCTTTGGGATGGATGGTTGCCATTAGGAAAAATGACAATTCTAGCTGGTGCTGGTGGATGTGGAAAAACAAACTTAACACTTGCTTTGATTGCCACTATTACAACTGGAGGTGTATTTCCTGATGGTTCACAGTGTAGCAATGTTGGTAAAGTTTTAATTTATTCAACAGAGGACGACCCAGCAGATACTTTAAAACCTAGATTGATTGCCAATGGTGCAGATATTACTAAGGTATCTATCATTTCAGGTCGAACCAACGAGAAAGGAGAATTAGAGCCTTTTGACCCAGCACAAGACTTCCCTAAAATTGAGGAATACATCAAATTAAATCCTGATGTAAAACTTTTAATGATTGACCCGATTATTTCCGCAGTCAGTGGGGATATGAACAAAGCAAACGATGTAAGACGATCTTTACAGCCTTTAGTAGATTTAGCCAATGAATATAAATTTTCAGTGCTGGGGATAACCCATTTTGCTAAAGGTACTTCTGGAAGTAGTCCAGCAGATAGGATTATAGGTTCACAAGCTTTTACCGCCCTTGCTCGTATGGCTTGGAGTGCAGCTAAACGAGAAGATGAGGGCGATTGTATTCTTGTTCGTGCCAAAAGTAATAATTCAATTTTAGAGGGAGGTATACGTTATCAAATCGAATCTGAAACTGTTTTAGAGCATATCGAAACAACAAAAACAGTATGGCTTGGAACAATTGAGGGCACAGCCAAAGAATTATTGAATGAGGCTGAAACAAGCGAAAGCAATAGTTCAACTGTAGATTTAGCTAAAGAGTTTTTAATTGATCTATTAAGTTCAGTCGAAAATATGCCAACCAAAGAAGTTCAAGCACAGGCAAAAGATGCTGGATTTAGTCCAGCTTCAATTAGGAGAGCGCAAGAAAAATTAAACATAAAACCATTTAAACCACAAGGCGAAAAAGTCTGGTTTTGGTCACTTCCTAAAATTCATAGATTGGATGAGCCAACCCACTTTTAACCTCACTACACCAATGAGCAAGTTGAGCAACATGAGCAACATGACGTTAACTATATGAAATATATAAGTATTCAACTTGCTCAAGCTAAAATAGGGTGAGCAACATGACGAGCAACTTGAATTTTTATTTAAATCAAAGCTTTACAGTCAACTTGCTCATGTTGCTCAACTTGCTCAAGGTATATAGACATTAAAAAACCCCGCTTAATTCGCAAGAATAGCAGGGCTAAAAAGACCAATCGGAACAGAGCAACCCTTGTTGATGTATGGATTAGTTTTTATGCTCTTGTTTCGTAAAACAAGCATGAGATAGATGTTAAACAAATCTAAATTATTTAGCAAATTTTATATAGATTTATATGAATCTAAGACTATGATTTTTGCATATCTCTTATGATATTTAGGCTGTATCTTGATCAGGATACAGAGAAATGACTTTAACTGAATTAATTGAAAAACGATCTAACACCGTAAATCAGATGAAAGCGATTGCTGATAAGGCAACGGCAGAAAACCGAGATTTAACGGCAGAAGAATCTACCCAGTTCGACACATTGAAAAATGAAGAACGAAGCATCCAAAAACAAATTGACCGCACTGAATATTTACGCAGTCTTGAACGATCAGCACCAGCCGACCATATCGGTGATGGACAAAATAAAGACTTTGAACAATTAAAGCGTTCAGTATCAGTATCCAATATCATCCGTTCACAAATGAATGGACAAGGTTTATCTGGTGCAGAACTAGAATATAACCAAGAAGCAGAAAAACGCAGTGGACGAAAAGCACAAGGTGCATTCATTCCATTTGATGCGCTGGAAACACGAGCAAATACCACCACAACTGCAAAGCCTATTATCGGCACTGATTACAGACCACAAGATTTTATTGGGGCATTACGAGCTTCAAATATTGTCCGATCTATGGGCGTTCGTACATTAACTGGACTATCTGGTGATGTGGTTATTCCTAAATTTGGTACAGGTTTATCGCTTGGCTGGATTTCTGAGGGTGAAGCAGTTCCAGAAGATGAAATGTCTTTTGATGCAATTACCTTAAAGCCAAAACATACAGGCGGTAAGACTGAAATGTCCCGCCAGTTAATTCAACAATCAAGCCCTGATATTGAAAGCCTTGTTCGTGAGGACTTGAGCTATTTAGTCGGTCAGAATATTGATAAAGCAATTTTGTCTGGTACAGGCGTTAAAGACCCATTAGGGATTTTAAATACTATAGGCGTTTTAACTGGAACAATCCCAGCGACATGGCAAGAAGTTTTAGATTTGATTCAAAAAATTGAAGATGAAAATATCACCAATCTAAAATGGTTAGGTACAAGCACCACTAAAACTACATTGGCAGGGATTGAGAAATCCACTGGAACAGGACAGTTCTTATATTCAGGCGGTCAAGTCGGTGAATTGCCTTTCAATGTATCAGCTAATATGCCTGCAGATAAATTGATTCTAGGGGACTTTAGCCAAGTATTACTTGGTGTATGGTCAGAGATCGACATTCTAGTGAATCCTTATGCAGAACCAGCTTATAGCCGTGGCGGTATCCAAGTTCGTGCAATGGCGACTTGTGATGTAGCAGTCCGACACCCTAAAGCATTCTTGGTAGCAGGTGCATAAATGGAAAAGCGTTCTTTTAGTATTGAATCTAAGGGGCGCACCTTATCAGGGTATGCAGCCGTATTTGACAGCCCAACCATGATAGGGAATATCCAAGAAGTAATTAGAAAGGGGGCGTTTACACGTTCCCTTTCCTCTTTGGATGCCCCAAAAATTAAAGCGATTTATGAGCATGACACCAGCCAATTGTTAGGGCGTTTAGGTTCAAACACATTGCGACTTTCAGAAGATGAAAAAGGCTTGAGATTTGAACTTGATTTACCTAACACCACACTGGGTAATGATGTAGCTGAATTGGTCAAGCGTGGTGATCTATCAGGTTGTAGTTTTGGTTTTATTGTTCGATCAGAAAATTGGACAAATACCAGTCGTGAACTTTTGGACGTTGATCTATTTGAAATCACTCTAACAAGTGACCCAGCTTATGAAGCGACAAGTGTAGATTTACGATCAAAGCGTAAAACCACAAAACTAAGCCATGCTAAAAAATATCTGGAATGTTTACGATGAATAAACGACAAAGAAAGAAAATTGAGCAAAGGAATAATACTCCAGCATATGACACTTATTTTGCCAATGTATTAAACACACCTTTAGTCAATGCTAAAACAGCCGAGAGTATTAGCACTGTTTATGCTTGTATATCTGCAATATCTGAAACGATAGCCAGTCTACCTTTTGAAGTCTATAAACGAACAGATACCGGCAGAGAAAAAGCCAAGCAACATCCCTTGTATAAATTAATACATGACAAGCCGAATGGTTGGCAAACAGCCCTAGAATTTAGGGAAATGCTACAGCGTCATGTTTTATTACGTGGCAATGGCTATGCTGAAATTGTGAGAGATAACCGAGGGATTAAAGCATTAATTCCATTACATCCAGACAGTGTGACTGTCCTACTCAATCATAATGGGAATTTGGTATATGACATTGTTTTACATGATGGTAGCACTAAACGACTACTACAAGATGAAGTCCTACATTTACGCTACCACCCAAGCGACAGCACACCATATTTAGGAAGAAGCCCGATACAGGTAGCACAGGACACAATAGCCCTTTCATTATCTGAGCAACAGCACGGGACAAATACCTTTAATAATGGTACTTCAATGAATGGAGTAATTGAAACACTACCAACCACCACCAAAGATCAAGCACAAAACATTTCTGATAGCTGGAAAAAGAACTATTCAGGTGTGAAGAATCATGGGACTACACCAGTCCTACCAAGTGGGGCAAGTTTTAAACCAGTCAGTATGAGTTTGATTGATAGCCAATGGTTGGAGAGTAGGCAGTTCAGTGTATTGGAAGTATGCAGACTATTTCGTATTCAGCCCACCATAGTAGGTGTTTTGGATAATGCCAATTACTCCAACAGTGTGGAGTTAGCCAGACAGTTTGTGACCCTAACATTAAAGCGTCATTTATTGATGTGGGAACAGGCAATTAATAACACATGCCTAACATCACAGTTCTATTGTGAACATAACTTAGATGGCTTGTTACGTGGTGATAATGCCAATCGTGCAGCGTTCTACCAGTCAGCATTACAGAATAAATGGATGACCATTGATGAAGTACGAGAGCTGGAGAATCTACCAATAGGCATTAAGGCGGATCAGGACAATGAAGAATCACACACTGTATAAGCCAAAGCAGCGAGCTATCCCATTGAATAGCAGACTATGGCAGGAGATCAGACAGGCCGTTATTGCTCGTGATAGTGGCTTATGTCAGATATGTATTAAACGTGGACTAACAGTATCGGGAACTGATGTTGACCATATCAATAATGATGGTGATGACAACACATTAGATAACCTTATGTTGCTGTGCCATGAATGTCATTCGATTAAAACAGCACAAGATATGGGTAAGCATGTGAATTGGGGATGTGATGTGAAAGGTCGACCACTTGACCCGAACCACCACTGGAACACGTCAAAAAATCACGAAAAACTTTTTGATAGAGAACCGCCCACCCAATCACATTTTTATGAACGCAGTTGAGGGATTTTGAAATATGGCAAATCCAAGAAAACCAACAGCCCTAAAAGAACTAGCTGGCAATCCTGGTAAACGTCCTTTGAATGATGCAGAGCCAGAGTTCCTACCAGCCGAAACCATAGCCCCCGATTGGTTGGTTGGTGAGGGATTGATTCAATGGAATAAATTAGCCCCACAAATGGCGATAAATAAATTATTGAATATTGCCACTGTAGAACCATTAGCAACCTACTGTGATTTATTAGGTGCATACATCGAAGGTCGTAGAGCTGGGGAAATACCAGACATGAGAGTATTTAACGCATTGCGCTTAATGGCTAAGGAGTTCGGATTTACCCCATCGAGTAAAGGCGGAATAGTTGCACCAGAAAAAGGAAAGAAAAATGACAAGTCCAGATTCTTTAGCTAACTATTATTTTGATGAAGATGAAGCCGATAAAGTTATCGACTTCTTTTCTGAATGTCTTACACATAGCACAGGACAATGGCGTGGAAAACCATTTGAACTGCTAGAGTGGCAAATAAAATATTTAAGAGAATTGTTCGGCTGGAGAAGATTGGACAATGGTAAAAGACGTTATAGGCAATCAGCTTTATTTATCAGTCGTAAGCAAGGGAAAACTGAACTTGCAGCAGCTATCGCTTTGTATTGTTTGCACTGTGAAAATGAACCAGCAGCACAATGTTTTAATGTAGCAGCAGACACAGATCAAGCAGCACTTTGCTTTAATGCTGCAAAGGCTATGACTGAAAATGAAATTGAATTAAGTACCAGATCAGAAATTTATAAGCGTTCTATTGTTGTTCCGAATACTGGGAGTGTTTATCGAGTTTTATCTAGTTCAGCTAGTACCAAGCATGGATTGAATGTCCATTATTGTGGCATTGATGAATTACACTGTATTGATGATCGTGAGCTTGTAGACGTTTTTACAACTGGTACATTGGCACGAAATAACAGCCTTATTTTATATACCAGCACAGCAGGCTTTGATAAAAATTCTATTTGTTTTGAGATTTGGGACTATGCTTTAAAAGTTCAAGATGGAATCATAGATGACCCAACATTCCTGCCTTGCATTTATTCAGCCCCAGATGATGCAGATTGGACAGACCCAGAAGTATGGAAAGCAGCTTGTCCAAGTATGGGACACACTGTAGACCAAAGTTTTTATGAACAAGAATGTTTGAAAGCCCAGCAAGTCCCAGCATATGAAAACACTTTTAGACGCTTGTACCTGAATCAATGGACAGAATCAGATTCACGTTGGTTGAGTTCTTCGGTTTGGGATGACTGTAAAAATGAAAATTATCCAGACTTTTCTGGATTGCCTTGTTACATAGGTTTAGACCTTTCATCCGTTCAGGACATTACCGCCCTTGTTTTAGGTTTTCCAATTGATGGTAAATTTTATGTAGTTCCGTATTTCTTTGTTCCACAGATTCAAATCTGGGAGAGATCGAGAAAGGATAAAGTTCCATATCCGCAATGGGTAGAAAATGGATATTTGATTGCAACAGATTCTAAAGCAGTTGATCAGCAAGCTATTCGATTAAAAATCCATGAACTGGGTGAGAAGTACCAGATTAAAGAAATTGCCATAGATAGATGGAATGCCAGCCAATTGATGACAGACCTAGAAGCAGATGGATTTGAGGTTGTTGGATTCGGTCAGGGTTATGGCAGTATGTCAGCCCCATCAAAACAATTTGAAACAATGTTAATTAATGGAGATTTTCAACATCCTAACAACCCAGTTTTAAATTGGATGTGTGCCAATACTGTTGTCGAAATTGATGCAGCAGGCAACACAAAACCAAGTAAAAAGAAATCAAGTGAAAAAATAGATGGCATTGTCGCCAGTATTATGGCTTTAGGGCGAGCAATGGCGAACATCGAATTAGACGTAAATGACGAGGTAATATTTTAATGAATTTAGTTACTTTAACCGAGATGAAACAACACCTTAGAATATTGCATGATTTTGATGATGCAACGATTCAAATTTATCTGGACAGTGCCGAACAGCATATAAAAAACTTTCTTGGTTTAGATTGGGGTAAGGTTGTAGATGCACCAGCGCCCATTAAATCAGCAATTCTTTTATTGGGCGCAGACCTTTATTTAAACCGATCTATGCAGGCAGATCAGGTGCTAAATAACAATCGTGCATTTGATTTGCTTTTAAATCCCTACATCACTAAAGAGGTGTACTAATGAATATAGGTGCAATGGACAAACTTGTTATTGTGGAAAAATCGACAAGCACACAGAATCCGAATACTGGGGCTATTACTAAGACATGGAGTGAATACACACGGATTTATGGCGATTATCAACCTTTATCAACAAAAGATATTTTGGCAGCTCAAGCCATAAAAAGCACAATTCAGGCAAGACTTTTAACCCATTTAATTGATGATGTTGATTCAACAATGAGGGTCAGGATTATGGGATTAAATAAAAATCCTAAAGGTTCATTATTTGCTATTGATGGAAACCCATATCCAGACAATAGAAATAACCGAACATGGCTCAATTGGAATTTAAAAACGCCTGAAGCTGGATGGGTATAATATACGTCAGTTCAGTGGATATTTTGGAAGTTGAACTCATATTATGATATTCTCTTAAAGCTATATAAATACATATAAAATATAGATATTTGTATCCCTGTATGTATCCCTATTGGATTTGTGTAATTTAATTCCCTGTAAATCAATTAATTATAATTATGTTCAATTGTCGCCATCCCACCAAAATTCGTGAAAAGCCCCAAATATTAATTATTTGGGGCTTTTTATTATCTAAAAAATATAGCTTCTATTGAGCTTATTGATGTAAAAAATAAAACTACTTCTACTATATCAATAAAGAATTTAAAGAAGGTAATAAGGAAACCTTTATGGGGTCGGATGTGTCAAATTGGCAGCTTATTAGTAATTAGAATTAATCAATTCTTTAAAATCATTGACACTTTTTAATAAGGAAGTTTTTATCATATTAGCTTTTAGTCCTTTTTCTTTCTCAAGATTTCCTATACCGTAATCTTGTCCTATGTAATCCTCTTTTTCATTCAGTAGAGAAATAATATATTCTTGTGCCTCCTTAACTTGATTAAATTGAAATATATCTTTCATTTTAAAAAATATTTTATTTAATGAGTTAATGAATTCATTTAATGTTGTGAAAACACAAAATGTGTCTTCTTTCAATAGTAAATTTTTTTTTACTGGTTTTCCCCAGCTATCATAGTTTTTAATTAGGTCATCTCTGTTGAAATGAAATTTTGAAGTAACCTGTGGCATCTCTGACTCATCACGGATGTATTGTAGAGAAAACTCAAATTTTGGAATACTGCAATGTTGCATATAGTTTCTTAATTTATAGCAAAAAGAATAAGAAAAATTATTATCAAATTCCTCTGCTTGAATTTTTTTAAAGAAAATAAATTCCTTTGATTCCTCACCGAACTCTCTTTTTATACTGGTTTCAAGGTGTTCGAGCATTGTTTTAAATGCTGCTAATATATTTATTAATCCTTTTCCGAATATTCTATTAATTTTTATAAAATCGATACTTGCAATGTGTGATTTCTCAGCGCTTAAACTATTTGTATATAGTGAGAATTCATTGCTAAATGAATTGCAGTTTTCATGAATGCAATAAAGTAAAAAAAATCTTTCTTCAAATTTTTCTAAAATATTTTCAAAGTTTTTAATTGATTTGATAGTTTCTAAATCTAGTTCTTTAATTTCAGAAATATCGTTATTTTTAAAACTATTTAATTTTAAAGCCTGACTCATAATTAACCTAATATTTTAAGTGAATTTAACCTAATTATTTATTATAGTTAAGTTTATTCTACTATAGAAAGCATATTTCACCATTGTTTATAATTGTGATTGTTAAGATAAATGAGTCATCTTTTAAAACAAGCTTTAAACAGGTTTGGAACGTCAATTCATGTCGTTATTGTAGTGTTCTGATAAAATTCTACTTAAAAAAAACGAATAAATATGCCAAAGTAACTGCCATTCTAAAATGATGATTTTGGTTACTTTTTAACATGACTCAAGTACAGCTCCAAGAACTGCAAAAACAACTTTGGAATATTGCCAACACCTTACGTGGCAAAATGGGTGCAGATGAATTTCGTGATTATATTTTAGGACTGATTTTCTATAAATATTTATCTGAAAAAGTGTTAAACAGTGCTAATGCTGAGCTTGCTGATGAAGGAATTGAATTTCCAGATTTAGATGCTAGTAATGAAGAACATCAGGAATTCTTAGAAGCCCTTAAACAAGAAAGTTTAGAAAATATGGGTTACTTTCTTGAGCCAAATCAGTTGTTTCATAGCATCGCTGAGCGTGCAAAGAAAGAAGAGTTTATTTTAGATGACCTAATTCAGACATTAAAAAGTATTGAACAAAGTACGCAAGATGCTGAATCAGCAGATGACTTTGCTCATTTATTCGAAGACCTCGATTTAACTTCTACTAAGTTGGGCAATAACGCCAATGACCGAAATGAGTTGATTGCCAAAGTAATCATACATTTAGATGCCATTGATTTTGATATTTCTAATACAGAGTCGGATGTATTGGGAGATGCTTACGAATATTTAATTGGTGAGTTTGCTTCTGGTGCAGGTAAGAAAGCAGGGGAGTTTTATACTCCACAAATGGTTTCGACCTTACTTGCTCGTATTGTCACACAAGGTAAAGAGCGTCTACGTAGTGTGTATGACCCAACATGTGGTTCAGGTTCTTTATTGTTACGTGTAAAGCGTGAAGTAGGAAATCATGTTGATGCGATTTATGGTCAAGAAATGAATCGCACCACTTATAACTTGGCACGTATGAACATGATTTTGCATGATGTTCATTTTTCTAAGTTTGATATTCGCCAAGAAGACACCTTAAAAAAACCTCAGCATTTAGATAAAAAGTTCGACGCGATTGTTGCGAATCCTCCATTTTCAGCAAAGTGGTCGGCAGATCCATTGTTTATGAATGATGAGCGCTTTAAGTCTTATGGCAAACTTGCGCCAAGCTCTAAAGCTGATATGGCTTTTGTTCAACACATGCTGTATCAACTGGAAGAACACGGCACAATGGCAGTGGTACTTCCACATGGTGTGTTGTTCCGTGGTTCAAGTGAGGGGCATATTCGTCAGTTTATGATTGAGCAGATGAATGTGATTGATACTGTTATTGGTTTACCTGCCAATATTTTCTATGGTACGACTATTCCGACTTGTATTTTGGTACTCAAGAAAAACCGAGAGCATAAAGACAATATTTTGTTTATTGATGCCAGCAATGAGTTTGATAAGCTGAAGAATCAGAACAAGTTATTGCCTGAGCATTTAGACAATATTCTAGGGGCATTTGAAAACCGTCAGGATATTGAGAAATATGCCAAGGTTGCCTCAATTCAAGAGGTTCGAGAAAATGATTACAACCTAAATATTCCACGTTATGTTGATACTTTTGAAGCCGAGGCAGAGATTGATTTAAATACGATTGCGAAACAGCTTCAAACCTTGGAAGCAGAAAGTCAGAAGACCGATGCTGTGATTGCGGATTTCTGTAAAGAGTTAGGGATTGATTCGCCATTTGCGGAGGTGAAGTAATGGCTTTACCAAAGTTAAGATTTAAAGAGTTTGGTGGTGATTGGAAATTAGAAAATCTTGGAGATAGCTTTAGCTTAATTTCTGGATATGCTTTCCCGAGTACATCATCTGTTGATAGTGGTGCTAAGTGGTTAAAGATTGCTGATGTTGGTATCCAGGAAATGACACCGAATAATCCATCATATTTACCGTTAGGATATTTGGATAAATATTCACAGTTCATAGTGAACAAGAATGATTATGTAATTGCTTTAACAAGACCAATTTTAAATAAAAAATTAAAGATTGCTCAGGTTGGCAATCTATATGATGGCGCTTTGTTAAATCAACGTGTAGCAAAGATACATAGCAAAAATAATAATTTAGATTTTATATATTCATTATTACAAAGATCTAAGACAGTAGAGGAATTAGAAAATTCGATTGCAGGTACAGACCCTCCAAATTTGTCATTAAATGATGTTAAAGAAATTAAGCTAGCTTTTCCATCCAAAGAAGAACAAACCAAAATTGCCTCTTTCCTTTTCGCAGTCGATGAAAAGATTAAACAACTAACTCAAAAACACGAGTTACTCATTCAGTATAAACAAGGCATGATGCAAAAGTTATTTAGTCAGCAGATTCGTTTTAAAGCAGATGATGGGAGTGAGTTTGGGGAATGGGAGGATAAGTCTTTAAACGAAATTGCTTCAAAGCAATCAAATAAAAATAAAGATGATTTGATAACTGAAGTTCTAACAAACTCTGCTACACAAGGTATTATCAAACAAAGTGATTATTTTGATCGTGAAATTGTAACGGAATCAAATCTGAATGGGTATTACATCGTAAATTTGAATGATTTTGTCTATAACCCCCGAATTTCAGTACATGCGCCAGTTGGACCAATTAAGCGTAATAAGAAATGTTTAGGTGTAATGTCACCTCTATATACTGTTTTTACAGTGAAAGAGGGAAATTTGACATATTTAGAATATTTCTTTGATAGTAATTTTTGGCATGATTATGTCAAAAGTGTAGCTAATTCAGGAGCTAGACATGATCGAATGAATATTATAAATAAAGACTTTTTTGATATGCCTATTCTTTATCCTTGCCTAGAAGAACAAACCAAAATCGCTAATTTCTTGTCTGCGATTGACCAAAAAATTGAAGTTGTGGCACAGCAAATTGAACAAGCCAAACAGTGGAAAAAAGGCTTGTTGCAGCAGATGTTTGTTTAATATTCTTATATAGCAAAGTGAAAAATCACTTTGCTTTTTTTTACACTTTATAAAACTTAAAACAGGATTATGATGAAAAAACTTATATTAGTTGCTTTAATAACATTCCCAATCTTGGCGCAGGCTCAAACTTTTAAATATCAAAAAGATATTTCTGGTTTTAAACACTATAAAGGAAGCGTGACTTTAACAGGAACTTACTCACGTACTTTAGACCCTGAATATTTAGACTATATGGGCGATGCGATTTGCTTTGAACCAAACAAAACATCATCGGCTCTTATCCCTCGTCCAAAAGGTGATGAACGAACTGCATGGTTCTGTTTTAGCAATTTTGAACAAGCCAAAAAAATATTTCAATTGCCAGATACCATCAAAAAAGACTATTGCAAGTATGAAGGTAAGGCAACAATTACCATTAACGATTACAACTTATTTGTCGAAGAAACAGAAGGATCAGACTTAACCCAACTTATGTCAGCAAAAAATATTACACCTGCGAAAGCAGTCAAATGTGAAGTTAATAATTAAATTTATTTGCTTAAATTAGCTATGAAAAACTAAATTTTGAGCTGATATCAAAATTATCAATTCAAAATATATAAAACTGTGTTGGCGGATATTTATGTGAGGGGGAGTAAATGAGCGAAATCGACGAAGTTGTGCTTTTAAAGTACCAAAAACTACTGCATAGAAGTCAAAAGTACAAAATTGAAGAACGTGAATTAACGTTTTTTGATACGGCATCCAGAAAATATCATGAAAATCCAACTACGGAATTATTGGCTTTTTTTCTTGATACCAATAACTCTCATAGACTAGGCCATAGCTTTTATGACGGACTTACTAAATTGTTAGGTGAGTTGGATAAGGAACTCTATCAATTTGAATTTGGTGGTGTTATCGGAGTAACTACAGAACAACTTACACAAAATGGGAAACGCTTAGATTTAGTAATTGAAACTGATACAAGTCTTATTCTAATTGAAAATAAAATTGGGCATATCCAAAATAATCCATTTCTAGACTATCTGGAATGGGCTAGAAAGCAGGGTAATATATCAAAGAAAAAAGTAATTCCAATAGTGCTATGTGTTGAAGGTTGCACAACCCAAAATGAATGGTTTGGAATCTCGTATTTAGAGTTGATAGCTTCAATTCGAAATTCATTAGCATATCAGATTATGAAATCACCATTAAATAAGTGGGTAATATTCGCAACAGAGTTTTTAAATCACTTAGAAAATTTATATGAAAGTGTAGAGATAGATATGCAGTCTGTTAATTTTATTTTCGAAAATTTAGAAGAAATTGAAGCTTTGAATCGCTTAAAAGAACAAGCTTATAATGAAATTGTTAAAGCAATAAATCTAGAGTTAGAAACTATTGAAGATTTTGAGGTTAGTAATGCTCGTCATTCTTGGGCAAAAACACCAGCATTACGCTTTCAAAATGATCAGTGGGTAGATAGTTCAGACATTGTGTTAAATATTGATACCAACTCAATTCCACCAGTGTATAAAATTCATACTTATATTCATAATCCCACAGATGAGATTGAAGAAAGAGTAGAAGCTTGTTTTAGAGAAAATTATCCAACTCATGTGTTTAAAACTTGGCATGAACAAGGTAAAAAATATTGGGGAATAGCATGGACAACCCAAAATTTTGATTTGAATGTGATCAAGACATTAATTAAGAAGAATGCTGTGATATTGGATAAAGTAGAGAAGGTTTGGAAGAAAAAAAGATAAATTATTATTTCATTTTATCTTTTAAGTTTGGGATTAAACATGCAAATTTATTACACAAAAGAACAAAAACTTGTTGAGTTAACTGAATCTCCTTTTCGTTTAGAAAAAGAAATTCAATCAGTTTTTGAGAGCAACCTTTACGAGTTTACAGGTCTAGAGTTTATTAAATCTGAGTTCACGATTAAAAGTAATCGTATTGATACGCTCGCTTTTGACTCTGAAAGTAAAGCATTTGTAATTATTGAATACAAACGTGACCGTAACTATAGCGTGATAGATCAAGGTATTTCTTACTTAAATCTAATGCTTGAATATAAAGCTGATTTTATTGTGGAATATAACGAAAGTCAGGCTAAAAATTTAAAGCGACAGGACGTAGATTGGTCACAAAGTCGAATTATTTTTGTTTCACCAAGCTTTACTGATTTTCAAAAGCAATCGACCAACTTTAAAGATTTAGGTATCGAACTTTGGGAAATTAAACGTTATGGAGGGGGAATTATTTCAATTAACCCAATGCAAAAAACCAAATCTGCGCCATCAATTAAACAAGTTCAAACAGAAAGCTCTAAAGAGATAAAAACGATTTCAAAAGAAATCAAACAGTACGATGAAGATTATCATCTAGCAGATAAATCAGATGATATTAAAGAACTTTATGAACAGTTCCGAGACGCAATTTTAAATTTAGCACCGGACTTAGAGATTAATGCCAAAAAGCTTTATATTTCATTTAAACGACATAAGAAGAATTATGTTTATATAGAGGTCTATAAGAGATTACTTAGATTGACCTTGAATACAAAAATTGGGCAATTAGATGACTCAAAAAAATTATTCAGAGACATGTCTAATATAGGTCATTGGGGTGTAGGCGACTATCAAGTAGATGTATCGGATACTGAAAATCTAGAATATATTTTGAGCCTTATTAAGCAACTCTTAAAGTAGAAAACTTTATCTTAAAAACTATTTTATATTTTTGTCTTATGGAGCAGCAGTTTAATAAATGCTATTTTATTATAGGATAGCGGTATAAATCAGTAATTAATAAACAAAGTTAAGAGATTGAATAGTGTCTACACAAAAAGAGCTAGAATTAGAAGCTTTACTCATACAACAACTAGAAAATTTAGGTTATGAACGTGTCCAGCTTCGTAATGAAACAACTCTATTAGAAAATCTTAAAAGAAAAATTCAGCAGCTTAATAAAATTGAAAACCCATTTTCAGATTCAGAATGGAAGCAAATCTGGCATTACTTGAGTAATGAAACCACAGTATTTAAAAAAGCAGAACTATTACGCAATCGCTGCCCAGTCAAATTCGACGATGGATCTGTAAGACATGTACATTTTATTAGTGAAGATGTGCAAGAAAATAGTTTTCAGGTATCTAACCAAGTTGTAGCGGATCACCGAGATTTAAACGGACGCACTAGCCGTTTTGACGTTACGTTGTTGATTAATGGCTTTCCATTAGTACAAATTGAGATTAAAAAATCTGGTGTAGAACTTAAAAAAGCTTTTGAGCAAACATTAGAATATGCCAAAACTGCCTATAAATCTGGCGAAGGTTTATTTGGCTTCATTCAATTTTTTGTGATTAGCAATGGTGTAAATTGCTTGTACTATGCAAATGGTACACAAAGTATTGAGTTTGCTTTCCCATGGACAGATGAAAACAATAAAAAAATTAATGATTTAGGCAAATTCACTAATAGTTTTTTAGACCCGCAACATCTGACCAAAATGTTGATGCAATATATTGTTATGCATCAGTCGACTCAAAGTTTAATGATTTTACGCCCATATCAGATTTATGCCGTTGAAAAGATTATTGAGCATGTTAAAACTTCACCAGACAATGCTTATATTTGGCACACCACAGGTTCGGGCAAAACACTGACTTCATTTAAAGCCAGCCAGTTACTCATTAAACAGCCAGAAATACAGCGAGTTATCTTTGTAGTCGACCGTAAAGATTTAGATGGTCAAACCGCAGAAGAGTTTAATAAGTTTCGTGAAAACAGTGTAGACAGTACAACTAATACAGCAAACCTAGTTAAACAACTACGTTCTTTAGATAATCGTTTAGTCGTAACAACCATTCAGAAATTGAACAATGCAATTTCAAATGACCGTTATGAAAATGAAATGGCTTTTTTAAAAGATCAAAAAGTTATTTTTATTTTTGATGAATGTCATCGTAGCCAGTTTGGTGAAACGCATCAAAAAATTAAAAAGTTCTTTAAAAATGCGCAAATGTTTGGTTTTACAGGAACACCAATTTTTGAAAAAAATGGCCACACTGTAAGTGGGGAAAAATTTACCACTGAGTATTTATTTCCAAAGCTATTACATAAATATGTGATCGTAGATGCCATTAATGATGGGAATGTCTTACCGTTTAACATCGATTATTTAGGACGTTTCGTACATAAAAATCCAGAAGCACAAGAAGAAAAAATAGAATCAATTGATAAAAGAGAACTTTTTGAAAATGAACGCCGAATTGAAAAAATTGTTCGTGAAGTAATTGCAACACATGCTAGCAAAACGAATCAGCGTGAATTTAATGCGATGTTTTGTGTATCGTCAGTTCCAGCACTCATTCAATATTACGATAAATTTGAAAAAGTGCAGGCTGAGCTACTAGAAAAAGCACAACAAAATAATGAGCTTTATCAACCTCTCAATATCGCAACCATATTTTCTTATGCGCAATCTTCAGCACAGCAACCTAGTGAAGCTGATGATGATTTTATTGCGGAGGAAGAAGTTGATGCACCTAAACAAGTTGATGAGTTTGCAGAGAAGAAATTAACCCAATATATCGCAAATTATAATCAAACTTTTAATACTAACTATAGTCTTGGTTCAGGATTTTACGATTATTATCAAAATATTAGTAGTCGAGTTAAGGCCTACGGTACAGATAAAAATAAAGGTAAAGAAATTGATATCTTACTGGTCGTAAACATGTTTTTGACGGGGTTTGATTCAAAACGGCTTAATACTCTTTATGTTGATAAAAATTTAAAACATCATGGTTTAATTCAAGCTTTTTCACGTACCAATCGAGTCTATGGTCAGACAAAGCCTTTTGGAAACATAGTGTGCTTCCGTAATCTTAAACAAGCGACTGATGATGCATTAATTATGTTTTCTGATAAAGAAGCAAAGAATGTTGTCGTCGTTAGCCCTTATGAGCAAGTAATAAAACTCTATGAATCAGCGGTAAATAATTTATTAAACATTACACCTACATGCCAGTCTGTTGATGACTTATATGGCGAAAGTGAAAAAGAATCGTTTGTGTATGCCTTCCGTGATGTAATGAGGCTAAATAATCGTTTAAAAATGTATTCAGAGTACGATCAAGATGCTACTTCTTTTACAAAACAAGATTTTGAAAATTATTCATCAAAATATAAAGATCTAGCTTTTAGCTACCAAATGAGACCGAACGTAGCTGAAAAAACTTCAGTACTAGATGAGGTCGATTTCCAGCTCGATTTATTGTTTAGTGATCGAGTGAATGTAGATTACATTTTAAAATTACTTAAACTTATTATTAATTCTAAAAATCAGGAACAGAAAGACAGTAGAGTCAAACAGCTTAAGGATTTATTGAATAATAATATTTCTTTATACGATAAGCGTGATTTGATTGAAAAATTTATCAATGAGCAAATTCCTAAAATGGTAACAGGGGAAACTGTACAAGAAGCCTTTGCCGCATTTTGGGATATGGAAAAACATCGTGCCTATGATATTTTCTGTAATGAAGAGCAGCTAAAAAAAGATGAGTTCAATAGAGTTGTAGATAATTTTGAATTTACAGAACGGTTACCGCTCATTCATGAAATTAAAGAACTACCGATAAAAAAACCACCATTAGGAAGAAAGCGAGCAATATATTATGCGGACTTACATACCAAGACGAATGGATTGTTAAGTCGCTTTGATTTGAAAATATAAATCTTTCTAATTGTCTAACATGTTTAACTTTTATAAAAAGGATACAGGTTGTGTTTATAGTTGAAATTATAAATGCTGGGGTTAAGAAGAAAGCAAAAATAAATAAAATGTTTTTAGATAAGGGGCCTTTCTGTATTTACTATATTCATGACGAATATGGTTTTCCTAAGCCTATTGCTCGATGTGACCAAATAGAAGAAGTCGAAGTCATAAGAGATTTAACTACAAAAAAGGCGACAACAAAAGGTTATGAATTTTCAGAAACAACGACCTCCACTTCAGATTTAATAACTCGAACCTTGCTTGGAGGAGCATTGAAGGGCACAACTGGAGAAATAATAGGAGGTGTGACAGCAGCTAAAAAAACTCAAACTGTGCAAGTGAGTCAAAGTACAGAAGAAATAGATAAGCATCTATTACAGCTAAAAGTTAAATTTTTGGATGGAAATACTTTAATAATTAACACAGATAATCCAGAGGTCATGGAGTTACTATTTTCTTATGTTGGTGTTCAGCCCGTTGATGAGAGTGAATTACAAAAGCTAAGAAAATTATCTTTACAACAAAGAGATAAAGAAAAGTTAAGAGATTTTAAGTTTGTCAACGATCAAGAGTCTTATGAACAGGCAAATCAAATAGCTACTGAAAAGCTTGCTCAATTTAAGCATGCGAGTAAGCAATCTTTACTATCGCGGAGCTTATTTATATCTTTTTTAGTTTCTTTTATCGTCGCTTTTCTACTCAAAAGCTTTGTAGGGTTGCTAGTCTCTTTTATAGCTTTTTTAATTTTAGGTTTAGTTATTTCAAAAGTTATTTATATTAAACTTAATTTTCATAATGAAAGTAAAAAAGCTAGATACCATGCTTTATTTGAAGAAGAAGTGTTTAAACAAATTACCTCAATAAGAGATAAAAAATAGAAGCTAACAAATTTATCTTTACTTGTTTTTAGCTTTTATTTTTCAGCTAAAAACTGTCTCCCCAAGGCTTCCCATTGCAACACAAATTAAAATAGCTATTCTAAACAGTCATAATTTTTGGGGCGTTACTGAAAGTGTGGGGACATACTCTGAAATTTGGGGAAATTTCAAAAGATGATTACTCCGCTGGGGAGCGGTTTAGAAAAGGGTAATCATTCATTTTTTAATAATTTATAAGATTTGGTTAGATCAAATGAACAACTTAATAACGAGATTTTTAAGTAATCTGGGGCAGTGGCATGAAACAGCAATTACAACGACTAAAGCCATTATTGCTATAGGTGTACTATGCTTAGTCGCATATTTAGTGACGATTAGCTATATTCCTTCGGAAATTAGCTTTGGTGATACGCTCATTTTTCTACTGATTTTTGTAGCGTGTTCTATTATTTATGCGGGGCTAAGCACAATTTTGTTTTTCTTTGGTATTTCCTTAGTTCCAGTGACATATATCATCTTTAGTGTGGTTGATAAGTATTTACCACCCCATATCAGAATTGGACAAAAACTGCCATTTCCAAAGATTAGCATTACCACATTGGCTGCATCTCTTTATCTGTTATATGTTATTCATAGTTTGTTTTTACTGCATTGGAAAATCAATCTTTACATAGGTATTACCGTATTTTTTATTGCCTTTACTTATTATCCTTTTTATATCAACCGACAGAAAATTAAAGAATTTCGTATAAAGTTTGAGAATTTACAAGATATTATTGATGCCCCAGATGCAAGTGACCATCTTAAAACATTTGCGATAAAGAAATTCAAAAGATTAGAAACGCATATTAATGATAGCTTACAAGTCGCCATTATTTTGATCTTGATACCACTTGTCCCCATGTTTTTTATTGAAGAGGTTGGTAACACGTTTCTAAATTATGCCATGCAAAAAACTGGTGTGAGAGTAGAAAAAGCAACTTTATATATTAAAGAACCTTATGCAAATTTAATTGCACTACCAAAATCAACCACTAAAGAATTGAGTCAGTATAAAACCTTTATTTTTAAAGATGTTAAAGTTTTATTTCAAGGCATTGGTAAAAGCACTTTAGTTTCTTACAAAGTGAAAGATATTGAAAAGCAGTTAGTTATTCCCAATGACTATATTACTGTAGAGCGAGCTCAGAAGGCCGATAAGTAAAGTTATATATCACTCGTTAATAATTAGTTATTTTGGTATCCCCCAGACCCCCGTGCCACAACAGAACTTTAATTCTTTCTAGAAAAAGCCCTGAATAATCAGGGCCTTTTCTCGCTTAGATTAATTTTTTACATTCAATATCATTTAACGGTGAATCGGTTTTCATAATGATTTTTTCAATTTTCGGTTGAAGTATCAAAGCCTCTTTTGAAAGTTCTTTCGCTTTAGCTGATATCTCACTTCCGCTTTTTTCTTTGAGTTTTATATATTTTTCAATGTATTTATTACTTACACATAATGAATCTAAAGCATCAATTGACATCTTACTTTTTTTGTCAGAAGCCATTAAATCTAGATCATCATTAAGCTTTATGTCTAAAGAATCGTAAGTTGTATTGACTGCATACATTAAAAAAGTGGCATAACTTAGCAACTGATCATTAGTTTGAGTTACCTTGTTAACTTCATCGTATGCTGCTTTATATAAGGATTTTGTGTAATAAAGCTGATTAAACTGGGCATAGAGTGATGCTTCATTTGCTTGGGTTATATCAGCTTCAGTAATTCCATGTTTTTGAGGGCGGACTTGGCTACATGCTACCGTTAAAAGAGACAATAAAATAATACAAAGTTTAGATTTCACAATTAATTAACCATTTCTTATTCAGGCAGGGAATAACTAGATTTAGCTATAACTAATTTATAAAATTAGCTATATAAAGCTCCTTTTAATGGGAGCTTTATATAGTAATATTTAATTAATATTTTCAACTACTTACAAACTTTCTGAAAAGTTGCTAGAGATTTGTCTTTGCTATCTCTTAGCTTGATAATTTCATTTCTTGCTTCGTATAGTTGCTTAACACTTTTCTTGGTGTCTTCGGTGATATTGGCTTTATATCGCTCATCCATATTATTTATATAGTTTTGCATGTAGACGGTCAGCCAACAGACATCGTTGAGGTCGGTATAATCAAACTTATTTTTATCTAAGCCAGTTAACCAATTACCATACTCTTCGTTAAGTAGACTTTGTGCAGTTCTTACTTTTACAAAAGTATTTTTGAAAATAATCTCTTTTAGAGCTGGCTCTTGTTTTACATCTTTATTGGCTTCCAAAATCAACTTTCTATTATCAGTAACGTAATTCTTAAAGTCCTTTTGAATAAATGTATCTATATCCTCTTTTTCAGATGCTTTACATCCATTGAAGCCAACCAAAAGAAGCGGTGCTAAAAATATTAATCTCGTTTTCTTCATATTATTACTCGTGACTAGAAACTACTAAGTGGCGGTGTATATTGATATTGTCGTATAAACTGCGATACGGTAGCACTATCATAAGGACGGCCAAATACTTTCTTATACATATTCTCATTAATTAGATATGGTCCATTATTCTCATGGATGGCAATAGCATTTCCCGCTAAAACAGGCTTGTTTGCATTGGAAAGAGTAAGATCAATAACTTCACCAAAATTTTTCTTAGCAATTGCCATGCGTGCTGTAAAAGAATCTTTGGCAAGCTCCCTGATAAAAGTTGAGCCTTCATTTAAGGAATGCTTTTGAGCATACATCGTGAACTTAAGATACATCATTGTATGAAAAGAATATCTTTCTAAAACTGTTTCACTAAACTGACGTAAATCATACTCAAGCCCGAAGCGAATTGCTAAATCATGTTCAAAAGGTATTCTGTTTTTAACACCATCCCATTGACCTTGATTCATCATAAAGGTGTAAGGCACTGTAGTATGATAATTAAGAATTTTAACAATACTGTTGCATAACAATGGATCTAATAATTCATCTGCATGACAGACTTTAACTTCATTATCTAAAGATGGAATTAATGTTGGTGAGAAAACTCTATCTTGTGCCATTTTAAATCCTTAAAGTGGAGGTAAGGGTTTAGAAGCATCAATGGTTTGGAACTCTACTTCATCTGGTGAGTCAGCATTGATGACATGGGTTTTACCTTCTTTATCCGTCCAACCGGTTTCTACTTTTCCATCCTTCTTGTAAATAATTGAATAGGGGATTTCACTAAAAACTTTTTGAGTTTTTTCATCTTTTAATTGGAACTGAATACCATATTCTTTAGATTTGTCTTCTACAAAGCTATCTTGAGTTTGAGCTTTACTCGCTGAAGAACTTTGAGCAGAACCTCCACCATTGTCTTGAACTACTAAGTTCTGTTGTGGAAGTAACTTACAGCCACAGGAGAGAGAGTCGTTAACACGAGCAGCAGCTTTACCAAAGATCTGCATATACGGGTCGCCTGAAACAATGGTTGCAACAACTTTATGAGTTGGGCAGGTAGCTTTGTCGCCGACGCAAGCAACGGGAATCCCGTCAATTAGGAACATGCTGTTCCCTGAAATTACTTGACCACCGCCACTAGTGGGGCAGCCTATTGTTATATATGGTGTTGCCAAACTTATTCCTTCTTATCTTTATGAAGTGTCAAAATCATATCAAACAGGGGGTAGACAATACTGTATAGTTTTATTGTTCAGTAGAGTTAACTTATTAGCCAAGGCCCCCGTGCCACAACAGAACTTTAATTTTTTGCGCTGATTTAAAGTCATCCACCATTGCGACACAGAGATAAGGGAGCTAAGCCAAACGCTTAGCCCATGTCGTTTTTATCGCACCGCCGCATCACACTAAAAAAAGTAGGAGCAAAGTCCTGTGGGAGAGCAGGACTTTGCAAACTGACATGTTCTAGACGTTGCATGAGCTGAGGCGAATACACTTGTTCGAGCCGTTGGTAAATACAGTCGCAACTGGCTTGGGTGTGCCCACCAGACAGGCAAATTTTTTCAAACTCCTGCTGAGTGTGTATGTCACAACCCGAAACGCTGTAATCGCCTACAACGAGGCCTAAAACCAAAATAGTTTTATAAAATTTCATATTATTCTCGTGATGATTTGGGGATATCTCAATGAGAAAAAATAAACCGCTATATTTTAAGTTTTAAAATCATTTTTAAAGGCAATAGTTAACCCGCCTATAAAAGCAATAAAATAAAATGACTTAAATTTTAAAATAAAAATAATTTATAAATTTAAAACTTTAGATAATAGAAAACCTAAATTTTAAATAAATAAAAAGTTTATAAGGGAGAGGGGATAAGTTTATATAGTGGCATGGTCAACTCCTTAAAATGTATGGAGCTCTACCACCAAAAATCACCGTCAATTGATTAGGGTGGTAGAACGAAAGGGGGTTAGCAGACTGGGATCCAAGGGACCAGCACGCACGAGGGCGTCCCCCTCCCGTCCTACCGCAAAGAAAAGGGACGCAAGGGTCTAACGACTTATAGTAGAACTATAACCCGCCGTGGATCTACGGTCTGCTAAAACCGACTGGCAATGTAGGCCAGCGGGACCATAATAATCATAAGTTTTTAATAGGTCAATTCAATTTAAATAAAATATTATAAAAATTTTAAATATAAATTTATATTTTAATTAAACTCAAAAGTTAATCGATTTAAATCCGTAAATTAATAAAAATAATAAAGCTAAACTAAACGTTTAGCCTGTGCTTAAAATGTATAGCGGTAATTAATAAATACTCGGTGCTGATCCCAATCTTTACGGGTCATGCCATTTATTTTTTCACCTAGGTTTGCATTTTCAAACTTCGACTCATAATGTAAAAATGAATAACGCACATCTAAGTTTTTCACCCACGGCAAGGCATAACTCACAGTAAAGTCAAAGTAACGCTCTTTACCCTCAATATCACTGCTGATGTTACTTTGGTGAGCGCCAAAGCCATAAATATACTTCGCTTCGGTTTTTAAACCTTTCACATAGTCTTTCCAATTATATTTCAACCGAAGGGCAACGGCGGTTTCATCGTTATTGCTAAAGTCAGGGCCAATGGTCGCCGAGGTCGGAAATGGGTTAGTGCCGTGGTCTTGCGTTAAAACAGAGTTGCGGGCGGAGTGCACGGCAAAGTTATCTTCAATCCAAAAACCATCAAACTTTGAAACGGCAATGCCACCTTCGAGATTATTCTTGGCCACATTTACATCGACAAAATAACCATTGCCACGGTTGTTAATGTCTTGACCTTTGATACAGTCCAACTCGGTTTCGGCACCACATTTAAACAGCTTGCCATCATCACGCGAGAAAAAAGCGCCTGTGTTAAATGTCCACACCAAGCCATGCAAGGGCAATTTATATTGAGCAATCGCCCCGTACTTTTTTAAATAATCTTTGCTATTTAAATATTCGGCATTCACGCTCCAGTTTTTGTACTGATACTTGGCACCCAGCAAACCGACATAATCAATGCGCTCATCATTTTCAGTCACCAGTTTTTCAAAAGAGTCCATGCTGCGCGGTTTCCAGCGGTCATAGTAGGCTATGTAAGTCTGTAGCTGATCATTCAGTTGAAACTGACCACTCGCACCCGAAAAGGTATCGGGCACTGCGCGGTTATTGGTACTTTTGAGTAAAACCGAATCGTGCAACTGGCGACCTAATTTAATTTCGCCTTTGTCGCCAAGTTTTGCTTTGATGTAGAGCTGCCCTAAAGCTGCAAAGTTCTGGTCGACCTTGCCGTTATTTTCGACCTCTAAAAGCTGAGCGCTCGGCTTGCCAGAGTCAAATAACTTGGTGACGGCATAGAGTGAGCCATCTACTCCAAGCCAGTCCCATATGTACAGTGACTGATAGTTTAACTCAAGCCCTAAAGCACTTTGTTCATATTCACTCGATGAAGGCGAAGGGTTAGCAAGCGTGGGGTGGGCAGTGCCTTCATCGTTCCAGTAACGGGTGTTGAGTTTTAATTCTAACTTGCCAAATTCTTGAGGAAGCTCTGCATACACATTGCTCACGCTGCCTAAACCAATACAGCCCCATAGCAAATATTTATTCATTTTAAATTCCTTTTTTAAGCATGAATAAGCCCTTTGCCTAACGCTGAGGTTAGGCAAGCTTTTTATGAAATGGATGAATTAAGGAGAGAGTTTTTCGAGCACTTGGCCTTTGGTTTCAATGGCAAACAAGAAGGTCACAAGCCCACCAATGAGGGCCACAACGGCAAGCACACTAAACACATATTGAATGCCATAGCCACCAACTACGAGGCCCACCATAACAGGCCCAATTGCAGAGCCGGCACGGAGCCACGCGGTACTAAAACCAATGCCCATCGCACGTAGGCGAGTTGGGTAAAGTTCGGCAGCGTAAAGGTATAAAGAGAATGAAATCGTTTGCAAAATGGCATAGCTCAGCGTTGCTAAAATCACAACTTCCATCGCTGATTTTGCACCTAAAACCGAGAGGCTCATAAGTGGAATGATTGCCAAGAAAAACGCTGCACTGTACCAAGGACGGCGGCCGACTTTATCAATCATTAACGCACAGATAATAGAGGCAATCACACCCACGCCCGAGGTAATCCAGCCATAACCTAAACTGGTTTGAAGCGACAGGCCAAAGTGTTGTTTGTAAAGAGATGGCAGCCAAGTCACCATGGCATTGTTCACCATATACACGCAAAACCACATGCCCCACAGGGTAAAGGTACGTTTGCGGTAAATGCCACGGAACAGCTCGCGCCAATCGGTTTTTGCCATGCCTTGCGGGTTAATTTCTTTAACCACAGGTTCAGCCAAAGTTTTACCGCTTTTGATGGCACCGTCTTCAAAGCTTTTAACCACTTGATCGGCTTCTTTAAAACGGCCTTTTGAAGCAAGCCAGCGTGGTGACTCAGGCAAGAAAAAACGTAAAGGAATGACCAGTAAAGATGGAACGAGGCCCACAATAAACATGACTTTCCAGCCGTAAATTGGCATGAGGAAAAATGCGGCCATGCCTGCAAACATAAGACCGAGTGGGAATAAAACTTCATAGAGCAAGAAAAACTTACCGCGCTTTTCTGCACCAATAAACTCATTAATATAGGCACTCGCAACAGGCACTTCACCGCCTGTGCCAACGCCTTGTAAGAAACGGAAAATTAACAGCGACATTCCGCTCCACGCAAACAGACAAGAAATGTCCATTGCCACAAACAGTAAAATGGTAAAAGACAGCACTTTTAAACGACCGACTTTTTCGGCAAGAGAACCAAAGAAGATCGCGCCGACCAGTTGCCCGACATAGCCCGCGGCAATGATCGCACCGACATAGGCAGGTGTTAGGTGCCATTCGGTAATGAGTTGGGGTAAAGCAAAGGCAATCGCAAGAACAGTATAAGCGTCAAAAAAGGTCGCGATACCGATGGTAATTCGCATAAATTGCAATCGTCCGGTGACGGGTAGCCGTTCGAGTCTTGCAATAATTTCCGCATTTTTTTGATGATGACTAATTTGTTCTACATCCGCTAGATTTGTCATCTTATATCTCCTTATCACTACATTCCTCGTAGTTTTGTTGTTCTATTTCGCACTACCTGTTCACCACAGTTTGCATGCTTTTTATTATTGTTTTTAAGAGACATGCCCGATGTTTGGCCTCAGGCAGCGTACAGGAAAAAAAGGCTAGCGTATATGCTAGCCCGAATGGAATTTAAGCAACGGCTTGGGTTAAATCGACCTTGCCAATTCCGGCTTGACGCATCGCATCATGAATTTCTTGCTCAGCACCATCTGCCAGTGGAAGTAGAGGCGAACGCACAGTGGCATGGTCCAAAATTCCGCGAGCAACCAATGCATGTTTAAGCGCGACTGTGCCTTCCATGTGTGAACCGCGGTGATAAACATTGCGAGTCACTGGTAATAATTGGTCGTGAATCGCACGAGCTTTGGCATAATCTTTGGCTTTACCTGCTTTAATCATTTCAATTAACAGTTCAGGGGCAATGTTGCCGTAGCCAACCAAAGCGCCGTCTACATCAAACATGGTATGAAGCAAATATTCATCGTGGCACGTTAACACCTGTAAGTCTGGGCGTTCACGGCGAATAATCGGAATTTCGACATCCCAGCGGCGCATGTTACGCACACCATTTTTCATGGCAAACACGCCCGGCTGTGCAGAAATATCAAGTAGAGTGTCTAGGTCGTAAGTGGCCTTCGTTGCATCTGGATATTGGAATAAAATAGATGGCAAACCACTTTCTTCATAAATTGCTTTATAGCGGTCTTGCGGTGCGCCTTTTTGATAGCCAAAACGCAACCAGCCATGTGAAGGGTAAATCAAACCTGCCGAAGCACCAGCGCTGACTGCACGTTTTGCTTCTTCTGCTGCAACCGAAGTACCTTCGAGCGTAATCCCTGCGATTACCGGAATTTTGTCATCTACCGATTTAACAAAGCTTTCGATGACCTGCATTTGTTCTTTTTGCGACAAGAATGTTCCTTCACCTGCATGCCCAAGAACAACCAAGCCTTTCACGCCATCAATACTGCCTAACCATGAACCTAAACGTTGAATCGCATCATGGTCTACTTGTCCGTCACGGGTAAAAGGAGTCACAGGTGCTGGGGTTAATCCACGTAAATCTAAACTCATAATCGTACTTCCTATACAGTGTAATTAAATATTCTCTGGTTCTTAATCTGACTTAAATCGTGTTGTAGAGAACATGATTGGAGTATAGAAATAGGTGAGCTATGTAGGAATTACCAATTCTTGAATTTCAGTTATACTGAAAATGTATGGCTCAAAAATGCCTATTTACGATTTAGGAAGAATCGATGAATTATGAATTATGGAAAATATTTTTAGATGCGGTGGAACTCGGTAGCTTAAGTAAAGTCGCGATGCTGCATAACACCAACCAACCGCAAATCAGTCGGCAAATGAACGAGCTTGAGGCCCAATGTGGCGGACGTTTATTTAACCGAACTGGACGAGGCGTAGAACTCACCGATTTAGGCCAGCATTTACTTCCTAAAATTCGTTCATGGCTGAACGTAACCGACCAACTTAATAATGAAATTTTGCACTCAACCGATACTCCGATTGGTACGGTGCGCATTGCCAGTTTGCCGTCTACTGCACATCCGTTGTTATCGACTTTGTATAAAGTGCTTCAAGAGAAATATCCTCTAATTAAACTTTCAGTGCGTGAAGGGCAAGGGGTGCATTTAGAAAAATGGCTTGAAGATGGCAGTGTCGATTTAGCCATACTTTATCGGTTTAATCCGACGCCTAAACAAGGCGATGTTTACCTTACCCAAGCCGATACCTATTTGGTCGGCTGTGAAGGAGATGAGTTAACTCGTGAAAGTGAAGTCGACTTTAAAAAGATAAGTCAGTTACCGCTGGTCACCTTTTGTAGGCCAAGTAACTGGCGCAATTTTTTAGACCACATGGCTTATGAAAATGGGGTAGAGCTGAATATTATGTTTGAAGCCGACTCGATTAGTTTGCAAACCCATTTGGTTTCCGAGTCTCGCATGTACACCATGCTGGGGCCGCAAGCGTTAAAGAAGGCCAGCCAATACACCCCAATTCAAGCCGCAAAAATTATTAATCCCGCGCTCAAGCGCTATATTTCTTTGTCTATTTCTAAACATGGTTATTTAACGCCTGCGTGTAAGGCGGTGATGGAAGAAATTAGGAATTTGGCCGATTTGCTTTAATTAAACCGTAACTTTATGACTGATACTGTTGCATGGTACGCATCATAATTGTTGCCATTTTGAAGACAGTGTTGCGACATTAAACAGTCTATGTTTTTACATGCTTTTTTGTTTTTATAAATGCTTTAGATTTGATTTGTTTTTAAATATTTAAAACATCTTTGTACTGAATTTAATGACTTTAAAATAACAGGATGCTGCTTATGCCAGAAACCTCAATTCAACAAGAAACACAAAGTACGTGGGCAATATGTCGAGATCCTGTTTTACTGACTATGGTAGGCGGGGCAATTGATACCATTGGCTTTATTGCGTTATTTGGTTTTTTTACCGCGCACGTAACGGGTAACTTGGTACTGGCAGGAGCGGCTTTAGTGAAAGGCGGTACAGGTGTCTGGATTAAACTTGCGGCTATTCCATTGTTTATTGTGACGGTGGTGATTACCAAACTGTTAATTGACCGTAGTCAGGCTAAACACAAAACGCTGTCTTATTTATTTTTATTTGAGGCTATTTTTCTCTTTGCCTTTATGGTTGCTGGGCTTTATTTCGAGCCATTTAAAAATGCCGATGCGATTACGGTTGCAATCACAGGTGGTCTCGGTTTAATTGCCTTAGCTATTCGTAATACTTCAAGTAAAACCCTCATTAAAAATATTAGCCCAAGTACCATGATGACAGGCAACACCACCCAGCTTGGGATTGATATTGCCAACTTGCTAAAAAACAATAATGAGGCCAATCGGGCAAGTTTGCTTAAAAGCGCCAGTATTGTCATTGGCTTTGTGATTGGTGCTTTTATGGGGGCTGTGCTTTATGTCTATTTTGACTTTTGGAGTGTAGCGCCGTTTATTTTGCCTATCCTTTATTTCTCTTATTTGGCTTCACAGCAGAAGTTTAAACAAGCTTAAACGGAGTTGTTGAAAGAGCCGAATTTAAAAAAATTCGGGCTTTTATTTTTTCAATAAAGCACCATTGAAGCTGAGCTGAAATTGTTCGTTCACAGCTTTACAGGCATAATGACGAATGGGGAAATACATTCGCGAAAGGAATGCACAATGACAAAGTCTGGCCATTATTTAGTGCTTGCAATAATGGGACTGCTCAGCGGTTGTCAGGTCATTCATTTAAAAGAAAGTAACTTAAGTAGCGCTTTAAAAAGTAAAAATGAAAGCATTTTGACTGACAATACTTTAAGCCATCAAACCCAAAACTTACTGTATTTGGTCAAAGAAAATGAAAAATCTTGTCTGCAAAATTTTGATGATTGTTTAAAGAAAATTCAGGGACTGTCTGAAAATAGCAGCAGAGAAGAGCGTTATGCTGCGCTCAGCGAAATTTATTTGGCAAAAGCTTTAGATGTTGGACGTAGCAGTCAGTGTAATGTGGGCAGTAAAAATAATAGCTGTGTCGAGCAAGAGTTAGCACTGTTTGATAAAAGCTTGCGTTATAGCTATGTCTATTTGTTTGACTCTGAAGAGTCGCCGTTCGATCGGGTATTTGACCATCGGCAAAATCAGGTGCGTATTTTTTATAACGTGGCTTTATCAAAGCTCATGACCACGTATTTTAATCATTTAAATACGCTTCATTTCCCACCGTTACTAAAAGCAGATGGGCATGAGTACCACGTCAATTTTGACCATGCAGTAGATGTACAAAACATTGAGGTTGATACCTTTCGCTCTAGCTATAACATGAACTTTTCAGGGTTTAATACCGTCAACCGTAAGGACGGTTTAGGTGCTGAATTTATTGTGGGGCGTAAGGAGCATGATGTAAATCATGGTTTTATTTTAGATCCCGACGCTTTTTATGCTCACCAGAGCAATCCCAACATTCATTTACCACGTTTCTTTCCAGTCACGGCCATTGCCTACCCAAAACAAAAGGCCACAGCCGATCAGGTCATTGATGGGGCAGAGTTAGAAATTGCCATGTTTGATCCATACCGACAGGACCGCGTGAAAGTTGAAGGCGTGGACTATCCACTCACTGCTAACTATTCGGCGCCTTATGGGCTATGGTTATCGAAATATAATTTAGGTGCAGCAGGCTATTGGTCTTTAATTAATAAAGAAGCCAATTTAATCATGCCGCATTTATATATGCTGGAACCCTTTAACCCTAATAAGAAAATTATTGTGTTTATACATGGTCTGGCAAGCAGCCCAGAGGCGTGGGTGAGCCTAACCAATGACATTATGGGCGATGCCGAATTAAGACAAAACTACCAAGTTTGGCAGGTGTTTTATTCAACCAATATGCCGATTTTTGAAAGTCGTTTTCAGATTTACTCTTTGCTGAATCAAGCTTTTCAAAACGTCGCCAAAGACAGTTACGCTGCGCACGATGCAGTGTTGGTTGGGCATAGTATGGGCGGAGTGATTAGCCGTTTATTGGTAAGCGATGCTGATGTTTCAGAGCAAGCCATACAAAAAATGAATGAAGCACAGCTAAAGCGTTTAAAAGAAAATCCTGTTATTCGAGAACGCTTTGAGTTCAAAACTTTGCCCTATTTTAAGCGGGTTGTTTTTGTTTCGGCGCCGCATCAT
>NZ_JEYB01000016.1:0-81058 GCF_000582255.1 Acinetobacter sp. 1566109
ATTACAGCCACAACTAATAAAATCACGGCAAAGTCTTTAGATAACCCTGCAACACCACCAAACCCTAATAGACTGGCAATGAGTGCAATCACTGCAAAAATTATTGCCCAACGGAACATATGCTGTCCTCCTTATTTTTCATTGTGTTTTTACTATATAGCGTGTTTTTTACACGGAATGTGTCGTTTATGTGGTTGAAATGTATATTAAACAATCATTTTGTGATGCTAAAAATACGGTTTCTTTCCTTAAGCAGAGATTACTTCAATGCTATAATCTGAGTTTGCTTTATGTATATAGCTGTTAAAACCTATGTCTACCGAGACCTCACTTCGTCCATTGTTTTGGAAAAATTATACGCTTGAGCAGCTTACACAGCCTGAGTGGGAAGCTTTGTGTGATGGGTGTGGTTTATGTTGTCTGGTCAAGCTAGAAGATGAAGATACACATGAAGTAGCTTACACCAAGGTAGCGTGTAAATTGCTGGATTGCTCTACCGGACGTTGTTCAGACTATTCAAATCGTCAGCAGCAAGTTCCTGACTGTTTACAGTTGACGCCGGAAAGTTTAAAAACTATACACTGGTTACCATCGAGCTGTGCCTATAAACGGTTGAATGAAGGCAAGAATTTACCTTCTTGGCACTATTTAAATACGGGTACGAGACAAAGCGTAGTTAAGGCGAAAAAGTCGGTTGCAGGACGATGTATTCCTGAAACTGATGTACATGAAGATGACCTAGAAGATTATGTGGTGCGTTGGGTGCGTTAATACGCTCCCGATGGGCATTTTTAATTACAGCGTATAATAAAGTAACATTTTAATCGTAAATTTTTTAACTATCTCCGTTATATAAAAAATAAAAGAGAAGGAGATAAAAATGATGAAACGACTAGCAGCCCCCTTATTATGTAGTAGCTTTTTCTTTTTAATGGCCTGCGGGTCTAACAATACTAATTCAAAAAGTCCTGAACAAAATACAACTGCAAAAACAGAGCAAACTAGTGGTGCCAAACAAGTTTATCAGGTCGAGACAGTCGCACATTTTAATGAGCCTTGGGCAATTACCACTTTGCCGGACCAACGTTTATTAGTCACTGAACGGCAAGGTAAATTAAAAATTTTTAATCCCCAAAATAAACAAGTACAAGATGTTCAAGGTGTTCCAGTGGTGAACTATGGTGGCCAAGGTGGTTTAGGAGATGTCGCTTTGCATCCAGATTTTGCCAAAAATCACTGGATATATCTCAGTTATGCGGCCAAAGGGCAGGGTGGATCTGGTGCGGTGATTTCACGTGCAAAATTAGATTTATCTAACCCTAATCAGCCAAAACTTAACCATATAAAACAGATTTGGCAGCAAGTACCTAAAGTTTCAGGACAGGGCCATTATGGGCATCGTATGCTTTTTGGTGCAGATGGTAAGCTTTGGGTCAGTTCAGGTGAGCGCCAAAAGTTTGACCCTGCCCAAGACATGAAAAGTAATTTGGGTAAAATTCTACGTTTAAATGATGACGGTTCAGCAGCTGTAGGTAACCCTTTTTATAAGCAAGGCGGTGTTACTGCTGAAATATGGTCACTTGGACACCGTAATCCCTTAGGCATGGCCTTTGACCGCCAAGGACAGCTATGGGTGGTTGAGATGGGGCCTAAAGGTGGTGATGAGCTTAATATTATTACCAAAGGTGAAAACTATGGTTATCCGGTTGTTTCAAATGGCGACCATTATTCAGGTCAGCCTATTCCAGATCATAACACTCGTCCAGAGTTTAAAGCACCCGAGATAGACTGGACTCCTGTAATTTCCCCGTCGAGCTTGATTATTTATCGCGGGCAACAATTTCCGGCATGGCAAAATAAAGCCTTAATTGGTGGGTTGTCTTCACAAGCCATTATAGTTGTAGATTTAGAGCATAAGCCCGTAAAAGAAGTGCAAAGACTAGAGATGAAGCAACGTATTCGTGGGTTACATGAAGCACAAGACGGTTCAATTTGGGTAATTGAGGATGGCCCCAATGCTCGCTTACTCAAGCTGAGTAAGAAACTCTCTTAAGGCCTTGAGTTAGCCTGTAAATAAAGGATGGGTCTCATAGATTCAAATTGTAGATTTCTGTGAGACACAATAGACTATAGTGAAAAGACGATAAAGCTATTTGAGATGTCAGACACCCATATTCCACTTCCTGAACGCCTGCGCCCGAGAGACTTGTCTGAAATTATTGGGCAAGATCATTTGTTAGGTGAACATGCACCCTTACGTCAAATGATTGATCAGGGACATTTGCCTTCTATTATTTTTTGGGGGCCTCCAGGCGTCGGTAAAACGACAATTGCTTTGCTTTTGGCTCAGGCAATAGATCGTCCGTTTGTGAGCTTATCTGCGCTGAATACGGGCGTAAAAGAATTACGTGAAGTGATTGCAGAAAGTGGTGATTTACTAACACCTGTAGTTTTTATTGACGAAATCCATCGCTTTAATAAATCACAGCAAGATGCATTATTAGGTGCCGTAGAAAAAGGTAAAATCACCTTAATAGGTGCGACCACTGAAAACCCGTCTTTTGAAGTCAATAGTGCGCTTTTATCGCGCTGTCAGGTTTATACTTTAAACAGTTTAGACAGTGAAGCAATTCAGACCTTACTCAACAACGCACTTCAAGCAGATAAATTCTTAAAAGATCGCTATATTCACATTGAAGAGTACGATGCTCTTTTACAGTTTGCGGCAGGTGATGCCCGTAAAGCACTTAATTTACTAGACTTAATTGCAAGTACATTTGAGCCAGAAGTTGAAAATACCATTACCAATGCAGTGGTTGTAAAAGTCGCTCAGCAAAATATTGCGCGTTATGACAAATCGGGTGAACAGCATTACGACCTCGTTTCTGCTTTTATTAAATCGATTCGTGGTAGTGATCCAGATGCAGCTTTGTACTGGATGGCGCGGATGCTTAAAGGCGGGGAAGATCCGGTTTTTATTGCAAGACGTATGTTGATTGCTGCCTCAGAAGATATTGGGAACTCGAATCCAAATGCACTATTGCTTGCAGGTGAATGTTTCCGTTCTGTACAGGCGGTGGGTATGCCTGAGGCGCGAATTATTTTGGGTCAAACTGCGGTTTACCTAGCAACCAGCGCAAAAAGTAATAGTACTTACCTCGCGATTAATAAGGCCTTAGAACTTGCTGAGAAAACGGCAAATTTACCAGTGCCTTTACACTTGAGAAATGCACCGACCAAACTGATGAAACAGCAAGGTTATGGAATTAATTATCTCTATCCTCATGACTACCCAGAGCACTTTGTGCTGCAAGACTACTTACCACCTGAGTTGAAGGGAACCAAACTCTACGAGTCTGCAAGAAACAAGCGTGAGGTTGAAGGCGAGCGCTTACAGCAACGCAGATGGCAACAGGAGCAATAGTTCTCTATTGCTTCTTGCTATTCCAATTCTTCAGTGACCTGACCGTAAATCAGTAGGGTAAACACACCTGTACCACCAATAATATTTCCAATGGTAGTTGGAATCAGGAAATTAAACAGATATTCACCAATAGAAGCCTCTCCTTGCCAGACCAGATAGGACATTTCGGTAGAACCAACCACAACGTGGGTAAAGTCGCCTAGCCCTATTAGATAAGTCATGAAAAAGATGACTAGGAATTTATTGCTGACTGAAGGCAGCATCCACACCAATGCGGCAATTAAAAGTCCCGACATAACCCCTTTAAGCAGGTTCTGGATTGCAGAAAAAGATGCAACATGATGCGCCAGCTCATCTAGTGCTTTATCAATGTCTGGAGTAAACAGGTCTGTGGTCAGGAAAAATAAACTCGCCAAAGCTGTTCCAATGATATTGCATAGAATCACAATTCCCCATAAACGCCCCACAGCTCGTAATTTGTCCAAACTAAAAGGCTTAAATAAGGGCACAACTGTAGTAATGGTATTTTCGGTAAAAAGTTGCATGTGGCCCAAAATAGCAATCAGGAACCCAATGGTATAACCAAAATTGGTGATTAAATCGGTCCAGATGGCATCAGTTGGGATATAAGAAGCAATAATCGCTTTAAATACAAATGAGAAGCTAATGACCAAACCAGCAGCAATTCCTGAAAAGATCAGTGCAGCTGTTGGGCGATCCAGTTCTTCCGCACCATCACGGCGGATAATTTCATAGACTAAACGGGGTGACAGTTTCTCGTGTTCTTCTACTGCCATTTTTTCACGCCAGCTTAAGGTTTGCTCGACCTTTTTTTCCTCTATTTCATGATCCATCAGATTTGCTCCTCACTGAATAAATATTTTTTACTTATTATTTTTATTCATTGTTAAGGCAGCATTCGGGATAAATCCAGTTTATTCCTACCAGCTTTATGTGTCTTTTTATAAATTGAAGAGTACGGCAGTAAGCAAAATAATATACGGATGAACGTAATTAACCAGATAAGACCATTAAGTATAAAAAGAGATTAAGAGTATCGTATGGCAAGACTATTTACCGCCTGAATGAAAGGCGAGCGATCTCTATAAACTAGTTAGGTTTGAGATTGAGCGCTTACAGCAACGCAGAGAATTAAAGTAATGTATATGTTCTCAATGTACGTATAAGCTTCATATAGTCACCTTGAGAAGCTTCAGAAATAACGGTTTCTACTTCAGCTTGGCTCCAACCTTGTTTCAAAGCAGAGTCGCTAAAATTAGATAAAATCACTAATGGGTTTTCACCAAAATGTATCGAGTGATTCATTAATTTCTTTTCAGGCTTAAATAGTTTCATTGGATTCACCATACTTTAAATTTAATTATTGTGATGCAATTAATGTTTTTTTAGATTTTAGTGCTTTGTTTTTAGATTGTGCAAGTCATAATTTAATTAAATATACAAATCTGTCTACTTTCCTTAAATTCTTGGGTGCTGGAAATAAAAAAACCGAGCTGAAATGCCCGGTTTTTTTAATGAAGCTGACGAATTAGATGTCAGATAAATCTACGCCTAAACGAGCAGCAACTTCTTCATAAGCTTCAACAACACCGCCTAAACCTTGACGGAAACGGTCTTTGTCGAGTTTCTTCTTAGTGTCTTTATCCCATAAACGGCAACCGTCTGGAGAGAATTCATCACCAAGTACGATACGGTCATGGAAAACACCAAATTCAAGTTTGAAGTCCACCAAAATCATGTTGCCTTCAGCAAATAATGCTTTTAATACATCATTTACTTTATAAGTTAACACTTTCATTTGTTCTAACTGTTCAGCAGTCGCCCAACCTAAAGCAATCGCTTGAGATTCGTTAACCATTGGATCGCCTAGGCCATCATCTTTGTAGAACAATTCAAATGTAGGAGGAGTAAGCTCTTTACCTTCTTCTACACCTAAACGACGGCATAAAGAACCAGCTGCGTAGTTACGGATTACACATTCAACAGGAATCATTTGAAGTTTTTTAACAAGAACTTCAGTTGGAGAAAGCAATTTTTCAAAATGCGTTTCGATACCCGCTTCAGCAAGCTTTTCCATGATGAAGGCGTTAAAACGGTTGTTCACCTTGCCTTTACGATCTAGTTGTTCGATTTTTTCGCCATTGAACGCAGAGGCATCATCACGAAAGACTAAAATCAGATGGTCGGCATTGTCTGTTTCATATACAGATTTTGCTTTACCAGTATAGAGCAAGGTTTGTTTTAACATGAGGGAACCTTTTAAAAAAAAATGCCTAGTAAACGACTAGGCTGGCCAATTTTGGTAAATCTGGTTTAACACTTCCGCAGCAACATCAGGGCTTGCAAAAGTGTTGTCTGGATTAAAGAGAGCAAGGCTATGACTAGAGCCAACACCAGTCAGTTTAAGCACATAAGTTTTGTCATTTACTTTGATCGTCGCTTGATTACTGCCTTGAGCGATAACATTGTAATTTAACGTGCTTAAGGTTGCTTTGGTGTATTGCCAAATCTCCGCAGTACTTCCATCAATTTTTAACAGTGGATTCTTATTACCATCCGTTACAAGTTGAGGGCGACTAAGCGCGCTACCTGATTGAGCAGATGTATCTGCTGTATCAGCTTGGGTTTGTTCAGGACGTGGCAATGCAAAACGGTTGCCACGTTTGTTTTCAAACTTCGGCGCATGATCGATAGCGAGCTGGTCTACTGTTGGTGCAGGATACAAAGGAGTCGCTGGTCGTACAGTTGCATCGGCAGGGTACTCAAGCGGGGCGAGTTGCTTTGCTTTTTTATAATCTAAAGAGTGATTATTGAGTGCGAAGCGACCACAGCCAGCTAAACTTAAGGCTGAAACTGCAAGGACTAAACCAAGACGTAATTGCATCATAAATTGCTCTTATTAAATAATTCCCGCATCTTTTAGGGCATTGCGGAGAGGTTCGCGATATTGCTCAGCGAGAGGAGTGAGTGGTAAACGAATACCAGTATCAATCAGTCCCATCTCATGTAGTGCCCATTTCACAGGAATTGGGTTTGATTCGCAAAATAGAATATTGTGTAAATTTGCAATCTTATTGTTAAGCGTCTTCGCTTGTGGCTCATCTTTAGCAATTGCAACCGCGCATACTTCACTCATTGCCTTAGGTGCAATATTTGCAGTAACCGAGATATTACCGTCTGCGCCAAGAAGCATAAGTTCCCATGCAGTTTCATCGTCACCTGAGTAAACAGCCATTTTGCCGTTTAAAGCTTCAATTAAGGCTTTACCACGAGGTACGTCACCTGTAGCGTCTTTAATACCCACAATGTTAGGAATCTCTGCTAAACGTACTGCTGTATCATTTGACAAGTCTACGCCTGTACGACCAGGTACGTTATAGAGAATAAGAGGTAATTCAACAGCTTCAGCAACTGCCTTGTAGTGCTGGTAAAGGCCTTCTTGGGTTGGTTTGTTATAGTATGGCGTTACAAGTAAAGCTGCATCAGCACCGAGGTCTTTAGCAGCTTTAGTTAATTCGATTGCTTCACGGGTTGAGTTTGCACCAGTACCGGCAATAATTGGAATACGTTTATTGGCTACACGAATAATTTCTTTAATAACCTGTGTGTGCTCTTCCATGCTCAATGTTGAGGCTTCGCCGGTTGTACCGACGGCTACAATACTGTTTGTACCTTGTTCTATGTGCCACTCAACCAGCTTCTCAAGACCCTTCCAATCTACACCGCCATCTTTCAACATGGGAGTGACAATTGCGACGATTGAGCCTTGAATGGTCTGTGCTTGCTGAGTCATTTTAAAAAATATCCTATTTATCCATCCGAATCTGAGGTAAGAAAAACAAAATGTGGGATGGTTGCAGTATTTTGATTGTCCAGTTCTAACAATAACAGATTGTTGAATGACAATTATGCAAATTATGACTGATCAGACGCATAAGAACAATATGCTTAACTGATAAACCCTATGTAAACTTGAGTGAAACATAGAATGCCAATTTGATCATTTCAAGTAAAAGACAGTAAAGATGACAATATGGTGCAATTCTTCCAGTTTCTACTTAACACAGTCTTTTTTATGGCAAGATAAAATGCATATTTCTCCCGAATGGGACTTAAGATGGCATGAAAATGAATAAACAACCACAAAATGCGGCTTTAGTCGTAGTTGATGTACAAAATGGTTTTACGCCAGGTGGTAACCTAGCAGTTGCCGACGCCGATACAATTATTCCAACTATTAACCAATTGGCGGGTTGTTTTGAAAATGTAATTCTTACACAAGACTGGCATCCAGATAATCATATTTCTTTTGCAGCTAACCACTCGGGTAAGCAGCCATTTGAAACCATTGAACTTGACTATGGACCGCAAGTGCTTTGGCCTAAGCATTGTGTACAAGGCACGCATGATGCCGAGTTTCATCCAGATTTAAATATCCCGTCAGCTCAACTGATTATCCGAAAAGGTTTTCATGCGCATATTGATAGTTACTCGGCTTTTGTGGAAGCAGACCACACCACCATGACGGGTTTAACGGGTTACTTAAAAGAGCGCGGCATTGATACGGTTTATGTGGTCGGTATAGCTACAGACTTTTGTGTCGCATGGACTGCTTTAGATGCCATTCAACTCGGCTTTAAAACTTTAGTGATTGAAGATGCTTGTAAGGGTATTAATCTGAACGGCTCTTTAGAACAGGCATGGCAAGCGATGCAGCAACAGGGTGTTGTCCGTATTCAATCGACTGATTTGTTGAGTGAATGTTAGAGAGAGTGCTCATGTTGTTTGGGCTTTAATTGCGATTTGATATGGATGAACAGCATGTCTGCATTATTACGTTTTACTCAATTTGTTCAGAAAACGTTTGCTTTATGGGTCATCGTTTTTGCGGCTCTAGCGCTATGGCAACCTGAGTTTTTTGTCTGGCTTAAAGCGTACATCCCATGGATCTTAGGGATTATTATGCTCGGTATGGGAATGACCATGACCGTTGATGACTTTAAAGGGGTATTGCAAAGCCCTAAAGCCGTCTTAATTGGGGTGGTTGCCCAGTTTGTGGTGATGCCTGGTTTAGCATATGTTCTATGTAAATTATTTAATTTACCGCCTGAAATTGCAGTCGGCGTTATTTTGGTAGGTTGTTGCCCAGGCGGAACAGCTTCAAACGTAATTACCTATATGGCTAAAGGCAATGTGGCTTTATCGGTCGCCTGTACATCGGTATCAACACTCTTGGCTCCTGTGCTAACTCCTGCGATTTTCTATCTACTTGCCAGTCAATGGTTAAAGATTGACGCGGCTTCGATGTTTATTTCGATTTTGCAGGTTGTACTACTTCCGATTGTGATTGGGCTGATTTTACGAACTTGGCTTAAACGTCAGGTTGAATCCTATATTCAAGTCATGCCATTAGTTTCAGTGATTGCAATTGTTGCGATTGTGGCAGCCATTATTGGTGGCAGTAAAGCAGCTATTTTTCAATCGGGTTTGCTCATTTTGGCGGTAGTGATATTACATAATGGGTTGGGTTATTTATTAGGTTTTACCGCAGCGCGTTTCTTCAAATTGCCTTATGCAGACAGTAAAGCAATTGCGGTAGAAGTAGGAATGCAAAACTCAGGCTTAGGTGTGGCGCTTGCAGCAGTGCATTTTGCGGCTTCTCCGATTACAGCAGTACCGAGTGCTATTTTCAGTCTTTGGCATAATATTTCGGGCCCGGCGCTTGCAACTTATTGGGCAAGTAAACACAAATAGGAATAACTGTATACAACACACATTAAAAAAAGGCCAAACGAATAGTTTGGCCTTTTTATTTAAAGAATATTTTAGGGAGAGCTGAATTTAGAACTGGTATGTCTTTTGCTTTGAATTGATGCACTAAAAATAACGTGAATATCAATATAAATCGCAAAGAAAAAAATAAGGCTTTTTTTGATGAACCAGATTTTTAAATTATTTATACCCATGCTTTCTAGCAATTTAATTGTAGTTTTAAGTGGATTGGTTGATATTGCGTATGTAGGGCATTTTAGCAATGACCATGTCGCCGCATTATCGGTAACCTTATCTTTATATACAGTGATTTATGTCATTGGGATGGGGATTCTGCAAGGTGTGATACTCAAGCTTTCAGAAGCATATGGTTGCCATGATTTATCGCGTATACGTCAGATTTTTATTCAAGGCATTTGGCTAATGTTATGTTCGGCATTGATCAGTATTGGCCTGCTTTACGTATTCCGTGATTTACCAAAATTATTTGGTGCATCTGAACATGTCGTTTCAATTACTAAAAACTGTATTTGGGCTTTGGTATTTATTTTACCTGCGCATTTACTGATGCGTTTATTTACAGCTTTGTCTCAGGTCACTGAAAATGCGCACAAGGTTTTATTATCAGATAGTCTTTTCTTCATTCTTAAAATTATTTTGTCTTATCTTTTAATTTATGGTGTTGCTTCATTTTCAATTCCGCCACTCGGTGCGATAGGAGCTTTATTAGCCACTATTATTGTTCGGTGGTTTATGTTGGCTATTTATTACCTGTTTTTCTTGGAGAAAGGATACATCTTTATTGAACATCCAGAGCGGTCAGTTGAAGATAACCGGCAAAGTCTGCGTATGATTCTAAAAATAGGGATACCTACCGCGATCATGGCGTTGATGGATGTTGTTGCATTTTGTTCGGTTGCTATTTTAATTTTGCCTTTCGGGAGTGTGGTGTCTGCAGCCCATCAAATTGTCGCAAGCACGGGCGGCTTCATGTTTATTTTTCCTTCCTCAATTGCCTCGGCTTATAGCATTTTGGTGTCGAGGTCTATGGGCAGCGGGAACATGGACGAAGCAAACAAAATTGCCAGACAAAGTATATGGGTAATTATGGCAGTGAGTGGCAGTCTGTCCCTGTGTTTATGGTTGGAACGGGACTTGATTGTCACGTTCTATTCAGATGATTTGGCTGTACAGATTTTGGCAGCATCACTGCTGTTGATTGTCTGCATGTCTCATTTTCTAGATGGCTTAATGTCTTTACTAACCTCTTTGCTGCGTTGTTGGGATGTGTCGATTTTACCCATGCTGATTTTTTTAGTCGTGGTGCTATTTTTCGGATTGGGTGGTGGTTGGTGGATGGCTTATAAAGGGCTGCACTGGGGGAGTCACTCGATTTCTGCAATGGGAATTTATGGTTTTTGGAGTATGGCAGTCATAAGCTATTTAGTAGCTTGTGTATTGAGTGCTTTCTGTTTCCGTTTTAGAAAGCAATTAAGAGGTTTTTGATTAGGTAAATCAACACAACCTTAAAGAGGATGTGTTGCTAACCATTCTTCAATCTCATTTTCAGAAATTACTTTAAAGCCATGGCGCTGTAACAGTGCTGTGGTAATCCCCACACCTGTAATTCTCTCACCTTGAAAAGTACCGTTATAAATTTTTTGGCTACCGCAAGACGGACTATTTTCTTTTAAAACCACGCAAGTTGCTTGTATTTGCCGTGCAATTTCTAAAGTACGGTAGGCGCCTTTTAAATATAGCTCGGTTACATCTAAACCAGATGAATCCGCGATTTTTGCCTTGCCATCAAGTACATCTTGACCTGTTCCTCCCACAATTTCTGCGGGTAGACGAGGGGTGCTAAATCCACCTAATAACTCTGGGCAAAGTGCATGGGCTTTTTTATTTAAAAATAACTGCTGAAGCGTAGTGTGCAAGCAAGAGCGCCCATCGTAGCGTACAGGCTCCCCAATTAAACAGGCACTGATTAAAAGCATGGGTTTTCCGTCATTAGAACTTTAAAAGCCATGTGAGTGTACCCAATGATTTATAAAATATGAAATCTAAAACAAGTACAAACAAATGGCGTAATTTGATTAATAAATTACACAATTCATAATTAAATTATGTATTGCATAATTTAATTGTTTTTAGTAGCATCTGTTTTAAGGTAAATGGCCATTGGAGGACCAACAAGGATGTTGGCCTCCATAAATCTAGGAATGACTTTAGGAAAAGACGATTTTTAAAGGTTTATTGAAAAATCTCAATCGTACTTTTAGATAAGAAAGGACAGTGTATATGGAAAATAAACACCATATAGAAGGGAAATTAATCATCGGCTTTGCGCTCACTCAATCTTCGTTTTAGTTATTGGTTTTTTTCTCATAGGATGCGTTGGGCTAAGGCATTTGACGGTTCAAACACTCTCCCAGCAAATGCGTATTCTATAGAGAAAGGAGCTGACCAGATCAGCATGAGAAGTAAACGGATCAGGTAATTACCAGAGGGAAACTAGATGGATATTTTAGAGAACCCATTAGAACTATGCGGTTTTGCATTTATTGAGTTTGTTTCAAAAGAAAATGAATTAGATCCAATTTTTGAAACAATCGGCTTTTCAAAAGTAGCCAAGCATAAATCGAAAAAAGCGTACTTATGGCGTCAAGGAAATATCAATATTATCCTGAATTATCAGCCAGAATCTTATGCTTCATTCTTTTTTAATGAGCATGGTCCATCTGCTTGCGCAATGGGATTCAAAACTCGTGATGCGGCAAAAGCTTTTAAAAAGGCTGTTGAACTTGGTGCAGAACCAATGTATTCGAATGTTGGGCCAATGGAGCTTAACATTCCGGCAATTAAAGGTATTGGTGGCATGCCAATCTTCTTAGTTGACCGCGACATTTATGAAAATGACTTTATTTTCTTTGATGATACCCAGCGTAATCCTGAAGGTGCGGGCTTAAAAGAAATTGACCACTTAACTCATAACGTCTACAAAGGCCGTATGGAGTACTGGGCGAACTTCTACGAGAAGATTTTTAACTTCCAAGAAATTCGTTACTTCGACATTAAAGGTGAATATACAGGTTTAACATCTAAAGCATTAACTGCTCCAGATGGCATGATCCGTATTCCTTTAAATGAAGATTCAGACAAAGGTAACGGCCAAATTGCAGAATTCTTAGCTGATTTTAATGGCGAAGGTATTCAGCATATTGCATTTATTTGTGATGACTTAATTTCGACTTGGGATAAGTTAAAAGGCTTGGGTCTGCAATTTATGACTCCACCGCCAAACACGTATTATGAAATGTTGGAAGATCGCTTACCTGAGCATGGCGAACCGACTGATGAATTAAAACAGCGCGGTATTTTGCTTGATGGTAATACTAAAGATGGTCAGAAGAAGCTTTTATTGCAAATCTTCTCTCAAAATATGATTGGGCCAGTTTTCTTCGAATTTATTCAACGTAAAGATGACGACGGTTTTGGTGAAGGTAACTTCAAGGCATTGTTTGAATCGATTGAACGTGACCAAATTCGCCGTGGTGTTCTCGAAGCAAAATAAGTTTTGCTTTGTCTCTAATCTAAAAAAACCAAGAGCAATGCTCTTGGTTTTTTTATAGCTATTGATTTAGCGGCTTTTAATATATTGATTAATTGAATTAATCTCATTTTTAAGTGTTTCAATAATTTTACTTTGTGGGTCAACGGGTAAAAACATTTCGCTATCAAGCGCCACAATACAAAACTCAATCCCTTGGTTTGAGTTAAATACTGGCAGACCTACAGCGTTAATACCCGTAAGTAAATCACCTTTAGCTGCAGACATTTGTTGCTGGCGAATCTTCTCTTTAAGTTCTAAAAACTCTTCCCAATTATGTGGTGCAATGTTTAGCCCAAGTTCTTGATGTTTTTGCCATTCAGCTTCTAGCAATGGACGAATAAAATGCTCCGGAAGGTAAGAAGCAAATAAACGTCCTGCAGCAGAATTGACTAAAGGCATAATTGAACCGACTTTGGTCACAATCGAAATAGGGTGATTAGATTCAATAGATTGAACCACCACAGGGCCTTTTGGCGACCACTTACTAATTTGAATGCCACAGCCAATTTTGCTTTGTAGGTCGTAAATTAGATGTTGTACCAACTGTAAAGTGTCACTGTGCTGAATGCAGTTTAAGCCTAAACGCCATGCCTGATCGCCTAGAGCATATTGACCGTCTTCAAGCTGTTTGGCGTAATCCATGCGAATTAAGCTCACCAAATAACGGTGTACTTTGGCAGGATGCATCTCAAGCTTACTCGATAAGTCTTTGAGAATAATCGGTTGATTGTGCTCTAAAAGGGCATTTAGTACGGATAAGCCAACTTCAAGTGATTGAACCCCCCCAGATATTTTTTCTTCAATCATTTAAATACCCTTAATCGATTTACTTCAGCAGTTAAGCAGTTACGTATAAACATAAATTGGAATTGATGCGATTTACATCATGCCTGAGCCTATAGAAAAATAGAAATCACCTTTTTCTATTAGCGAAATTCACATGTTTAATAATCAACAATTCTTACAAACACCTTCATCTTTCATTTATAGCGTGAATTGATAGAAGTTTAGTAGATTTAAACAATATAAATCGGCATTGATATAGAACAGTTCATTCAAACTATTCCCACCAATGCCGACTTTTAAAACGATTGCTTTGAAAGAATTATGCGCCTAATTCTTCTTCATGCAAGAAATGAGTATGGTGTGGCGCACGTTTGGTTTTGCTCCATTCATCTAACATTTCAGTTTTCATTTCTTCAGTAATTTTTGCAATTTTCTCTTCAGCATGTACATCGTTATAAGTCAGTTCTAAACGATGGCCATTTGGGTCAAAGAAATAAATTGAATGGAAGATACCATGGTTGGTAATACCTAGCACTTTAACGCCGTTGTCTTCCAAATGTTTTTTGGCAGCTAAAAGGGCATTTAAATCTTCAACTTCAAAGGCAATATGTTGTACCCATTGAGGCGTGTTTTCATCTCGGCCCATTTCTGGTTGGGTTGGTAATTCAAAAAATGCCAAAACGTTGCCCTGACCAGCATCTAGGAATAAATGCATATAAGGGTCGAAAGCTTTCGTTGAAGGTACATGGTCTTCAGCAAAAGCTAAGATAAAGTCCATGTTGAGCATTTTTTTATACCACTCAACAGTTTCTTTCGCATCCTTACAGCGATATGCAACGTGATGTATTTTTTTAATGGCAAATGTCATGTTGAAACTCCTTTTACTATTCCCAATCTGGTTGTTGTTCTGGCGCCGCGTTATAGAAGGCTGGGATAGACAAACAATGTTGATAAATTGATTCAATTTTTGGAAACGCAGATAAATCTATCTTGAAGCGTTTCGCGTTATAGACCTGTGGAATGAGGCAGCAATCGGCAATCGTTGCTTCGTGCCCAAAGCAAAACTGTCCATTTGAATCTTGAAGTTGCTGTTCGAGCGTTTGAAAACCTTCAAGAATCCAGTGCTGATACCAATAATTTTTTTGTTCGTCCGAAACATTTAAGTCATTTTTTAAATATTTCAGCACACGTAAGTTATTTAACGGATGAATATCACAGGCAATTGCCTGTGCAAAAGCACGGATTTTGGCTCTCTCTTTCACATCATTTGGGAGTAATTTGGTTTCCGGATATTGTTCATCTAGATATTCCAAAATACTTAATGACTGTGACAAAGTTAAATCGCCGTCTATTAAAGTTGGCACTAAGGCACTGCGATTTAACTTTAAATAGTCTTCACTTTGCTGCTCATTTTTAACCAAATGAACTGGTGCAGTTTCATAAGCGAGATTTTTAAGGTTGAGGCCAATCCGTACTCTGTAAGCTGCAGAGCTACGAAAGTAACTATACAGCTTCATAGTCTGGCTCCGAAGTTTCTGCAAAATCGAAATTTAATGCAGGAAGTACCGTATTTCGAACTTCACCAAAGCCAACGCGAATACCATTTTTCTCACAGTGTCCTTTCATAATGAGCGTATCCCCATCTTGTAAGAAACCACGAGTTTCACCATTCGCAAGTGTTAACGGTTTGGTGGTGTTCCACGTCAGCTCAAGCAAGCTACCATAAGAGTCAGGTGTAGAACCTGAAATAGTACCTGAACCCATTAAATCGCCGACCTGAACGTTACAACCAGCAATCGTGTGGTGAGTCAGCTGCTGAGCCATAGACCAATACATATATTTGAAATTGGTTTTACAGATCACATCAGTTTGTGCTGAATTTGGGCTTTGAATTTCAACACTCAAATTAATGTCGTAACTATTCGCTATATTTTCTTGTAAGTAAGCGAGAGGCTTCGGTTCTTGTTTTGGTCCTTCAACTTTAAATGGCTCAAGTGCTTCAAGTGTAACCACCCAAGGTGAAATCGAGCTTGCAAATGTTTTAGCGTTGAAAGGTCCAAGTGGAACATATTCCCATTGCTGGATATCGCGTGCTGACCAGTCGTTTAGCAAAACCATGCCAAAAATATGATCCCATGCATCTTCAATTGCGATTGGCTGGCCTAATTGGGTTGGTTTGCCCACAATAAATGCAGTCTCAAGTTCAAAATCGAGTTTGCGAGTTGCTGAGAAAACCGGACGTTCTTCATTTGGAAGCTTAATCTGACCAGAAGGGCGTACGACGTGAGTTCCGCTGACCACAACAGAGCTAGCACGGCCGTTATAACCAACAGGCAACTCGCTCCAGTTTGGAAGCAAAGCATTTTTAGGGTCACGGAACATACAGCCCACATTAGTTGCATGTTCTTTAGAAGAATAAAAATCGGTATAGCCAGGAACTTGGACAGGCAAATGTAAAGTCACGCTGTCTTGCTTAACTAAAACTTCCTGACGTAATGCTTCATTTTCTTGAAGCGTTGAGTTTTCAACTGAAAGAAGAGACTGTAGCGTTTTACGAACTTTAGACCAGTTGGCTTTGCCAGATTCAATAAATTTATTGAGTGTAGATTGATTAAAGTATGTGTCTTGATCTGAAAGTTTTAAAAGACCATGCTTTTCAAGAGCAGCGAGATCAATCACCCAATCACCGATAGCTACACCGACCTGACGCTCGCCTTCGGCTGTTCTACTAAAAATACCATAAGGCAAATTATGAATAGTGAAATCAGATTGAGGTAAAACTTCAATAAAAGAGTTTAGTTTTTGTTCCATTTTCGCTTCCTTGTCTTCATCTCGCGTCTTATACAAATAAAAGTTCGGTCTAGGGACTGAGCTACTCAGTAAGTTTTAACCTTTATTGAGGTCATTTTTTACTTATGAGTTTGATAGAGACCGAGAACAACCAATTACTTCATGGTTCTTATAATACTGAATTCATTAAATTACGCAATACATAATTTGATTACACATTGCATAATAATTGTTATTTCTTGCATTTTCTGTTTTCATGCGCGGTTGTGAGAAAAGTAACGCAATTATTTTTTCATCAATCCCTATGAAAATCTGATCAATTTATGATATACGTAATTTATTGGAAAAAAATTACGTGACAAGGATGAGAATAATCATATGTCAACACAAGAGCAAGGAAACCTGAAACACGGTTTGAGTAATCGTCACATCCAGCTGATTGCATTGGGTGGAGCGATTGGTACAGGGCTGTTTCTTGGTATATCACAATCGATTAAATTGGCAGGTCCATCGGTAATCTTGGGTTATGCGATTGCCGGATTTATTGCTTTTTTAATGATGCGCCAGCTCGGTGAAATGGTGGTCGAAGAGCCAGTAAGTGGTTCTTTTAGTCATTTTGCTTATAAATATTGGGGACCTTTTGCAGGCTTCATGTCAGGATGGAACTACTGGGTACTCAACGTACTGGTATGTATGGCAGAGTTAAGTGCAATTGGTCTTTATATCCAATATTGGTGGCCGCAAATCCCAACGTGGGCATCCGCTCTAACGTTCTTTATTCTCATTAATGGCATTAATTTGCTGCATGTTAAGTTTTTTGGCGAAATGGAATTTTGGTTTTCCATTGTCAAAATCTTAGCTATTTTAGCTATGATCGGTTTCGGTTCGTATTTACTTGCAACCGGTACAGCAGGGCCACAGGCCAGCATTTCAAACCTTTGGGCATTGGGTGGTTTCTTCCCATTTGGCATTAAAGGTTTGGTCATGGCAATGGCGGTCATTATTTTTGCTTTTGGTGGGATCGAGCTTTTTGGTATTACTGCGGCAGAAGCACGAGACCCAGATAAAACTTTACCTAAAGCGGTAAACCAGATTATCTATCGTATTTTGATTTTCTATATTGCGACGCTTCTTGTTTTATTCTCATTATTTCCTTGGAATCAAATGGCACAAGGTGGCAGCCCTTTTGTAATGGTGTTTGCTTCTTTAGACAGCCAAGGTGTTGCAACTTTACTCAACTTCGTGATTTTGACTGCTGCGGTTTCGGTCTATAACGGCACAAGTTATTGCAGTAGCCGTATGTTGCTCGGCCTTGCTCAGCAAGGAAATGCTCCAAAAGTATTTGCTCGTATTAATAAACGCGGTATTCCAACCAATGCAGTGATCCTTTCTGCGGCAGTCACTATTTTATGTGTATTGTTAAATTACATTTTCCCTGAAAAAGCGTTTGGCTTACTCATGATGCTTGTTGTAGCAGCGATTGTGATTAACTGGGTCGTAATTTCATGGACACATTTAAAATTCCGTAAATTCATGACGCGCCAAGGTCAAACCACTAAATTCCCAAGCTTTATGTATCCATTTAGCAACTATCTTTGCATCGTATTCATGCTTGGAATTTTAGTTGTCATGTCTTTAACACCAGATATGCGTGTGGCGGTTATGATGATTCCGGGATGGATTTTGTGTTTGATGGTGGCTTATCAGTTTAAACGCCGTAAGTTAAAAGCTGAGCAGCCTGTACATGCTTTAGAAGCAGATGTGTAATTAGACCTTAATTAGGAACGAAAAGGGACGTATCGCATACGTCCTTTTTTTATTTTTAAAATTTACAACAGAAATTAAAGGACTTTATAATTGTTATATTATAACATTTGTTGAATGAATAACTAAGGCTTCCCGATGTTCAGGGAGGAACAACATATTTATGAAATATTCCTATTTAGGTTTAATCTTACTTTCTCTTACCGCGTGTACGACTCAAACACCTAAGCCAACCGTTTCTAAGCATCCTTACTCTTTGCCTCAGCCATCTAAAACAGTGGTAAGAATAAAACAACAACCCAAAGATTATACTGCTTGGATCGCAACCGCAGATCACGCGCAGTCTGTACAAGCTTATAAGCAATTTCTTAAGCAAAAAGGGCTTGCCAATTTAGTCCCAGATTATGAGTTATTACGTTCAGCACGAGACTGGCAAAAATGTGGTGTCGAGCCTTATGCGGTGCCGCCGAGAGAGGTTTGGTCCAATATTGTTCCGACGCTTAGCATTTTAAAAGCCTTAGTTGATGATGGTGTGATTAACGATTTTGAAGTGACATCGGCTTATCGAGCTTTATCTTTAAACCGCTGTGCGGGTGGGGCTGATGCTTCTCGACATGTCTTTAATGCAGCGCTTGATTTTCGAATTGGGCCAGAACAGCCTAGCGACTTAGACCAGTTTAATATTCAACAAACCAAAACCAAGCTTTGTCAGTTCTGGGAAACCAAAGGGCAAGCACTTAACATGGGGCTGGGTGTTTATGCTTCGGGACAAATCCATATTGATAGTCAAGGATTCCGTTCATGGGGACCTGACCATCACTATAGAACCTCAATTTGTCAGTAACTATAAAAGCAATTTTTTCAAAGACTAAGTGAATTGGCTTAAATAAAACTGGAATAAGAACTTGATCAATAGTTATGTTATAACATAACATTACTGTGGTTTAGAAATAGATTACGCCTGTGATCTGGCCATATTTAAATGGCCAGCCATGATCAGTTTAAATATTATTCGAAGAGATCAAGCCATGCACACTGCAATCGCCAACTCATTTGCCAAGCTTCCAGTCACTGTTTTATCGGGCTTTTTGGGTGCAGGAAAGACCACATTACTCAATCATATTTTAAATAATCGCGAAGGCCGCCGTATTGCCGTGATTGTTAATGATATGTCTGAGGTAAATATTGATGCGGCATTAGTACGTGAAGGTGGGGCAGAGCTTTCAAGAACGGATGAAAAACTGGTTGAAATGAGTAATGGCTGTATTTGCTGTACATTACGAGAAGATTTATTGGTTGAGGTGAGACGCTTAGCCGATGACGGGCGCTTTGATCAATTGGTAATTGAGTCGACGGGTATTTCAGAACCACTGCCTGTTGCAGAAACCTTTACCTTTGAAGATGAAGATGGAAACTCTCTCAATGAATTCGCTCGACTCGACACCATGGTTACGGTAGTCGATGCTTTTAACTTTCTGAAAGATTACAGCTCAGTCGACTCACTGCAACAACGTGGTGAGTCATTAGGCGAGCAAGATGAGCGAACTGTAGTTGACTTGCTTATCGATCAGATCGAGTTTTGTGATGTGATTGTGCTGAACAAAATTGACTTGATTGATCAGGCGCAGCAAGACCAGCTTATCGCCATTTTAAAAACTCTAAACCCGCGTGCTCGAATTGAGATTGCTCAATTTGGAAAGATTGCCTTAGATAAAATTTTAAATACACAGTTATTTGACTTTGATGAAGCCGCGCAAGCACCGGGTTGGTTAAAAGAGTTACGCGGCGAGCATACACCTGAAACTGAAGAGTATGGCATTAGTAGCTTTGTTTATCGTGCCCGCCGACCTTTCCATCCAGAACGTTTTTATGATTTGGTACAGGCTGAATGGCCGGGAGTTGTGCGTTCCAAAGGCTTTTTCTGGTTGGCTGCCGAACCGACATTGGCTTATTCATGGTCACAAGCGGGAGCAATGGCTCGACACGGTTTAGCTGGTTATTGGTGGGCAGCCGTTGCAGAAGAAGACTGGCCGAGTGACCTAGCCAGTATTGAAGAAATTAAGAAAAACTGGGATGCCCGCACAGGTGATGCGCGTCAGGAGCTGGTTTTAATTGGTATGCAAATGGATGAGCAAGCTTTAATACAACGCTTGGATAGCTGCTTGTTAAGCGATGAAGAAATGGCTTTAGGCCCGCAAGTTTGGCAGAGCTGGTCTAATCCTTTTAAGCAAGATGATGAAACGATGTTGATTGCTTAATAAAAAAGCCCCTATTTTCAAGGGGCTTATTTTTTTAAGATTTATCTTTAATAAAAACCTTTCGAATGTAGCTGTTAAGCGGGGTGGAATAATATTTTTCAATCGCAGCGCTAATAACAAAAGTTAGAACTAGATAGCCAATTAAAAGCATAATTTTGATGCTAGCGTCGGTTTGAGCCGGAACAAAAGCAACTTTCATAAGACCTAGTACTACCAGATGAAACAAATAAGTTTCGTAACTTCGTTGCCCCAACCAGACCATCACCTTGGTCAATAGGTTATGCGCCTGTGTTTCGGAAGGATGCTGAAAACACAAAATCAGTAAGCCTGTGGCAAAAGCAAATAAGCTAATACCCCATGTGCTGACTTCTTTAATTGGAGCATATAAATATAGAGCGGTCATACTTAAAATGATTAGCCATGAAAGAAGTTTTTTATAGGGCCAATTTGGCTGATATTTATGAGAAAAAATGGCAGTTAAACAACCAACTGCTATGCCATCAAAGCTCGAAAAATAGTGATATAAATAGGCACCGCTTTCTTCTCCAAAATGCAGGGACCTAAAATAAGGCCCGTAAACAATTACCCCAATCAATACAGCAATAAAGACCTTATTACTACGCGTAAGCAAGCACAATAATGGGAAAACAAAATAGAAAACCTCTTCCACAGAGAGTGACCACAACACGCCCAAGGCGTAGTTTACCCAACCGAATTTAATAATCAGGATATTCATCCAGAAGGTTAAAGCTGCAAATATGGTTAAAGGATAAGAGACCTCAATACCATTCGGAGCTTGGTTCATAAAGGGTTTTAAGTCAAATGAACCAAGTATGCTTACCCCTAAAATGAGTAATACCAAACACGGCAAAATACGCGCTGCCCGTCGGATATAAAAATGCTTGAGGTTAATTGCAGAAAATTGTTTATCTCTTTTTAAAGTGTGGTGGGTAATTAAAAAACCCGAAATCACAAAAAACATGGTGACACCATAGTTTCCATTTCTTGCGATGACTGTGCTAAATGCTTCACCTAAAAAATCAAAACCTAACCATGTATCTTTGAGTTTATAGGGAATATTAAAATGATGTAAAAGAACCAAAAGGATAGACATTCCTCGAAGAATATCTATTTTATAATTACGCATTCGATATGCTTCCAGCTTTATTAATATACTGTGTGGCAGCAGAATACTATTGATCAGTTATTTTAAATAAAAATTTTACGCATCATTTCGTAAACTAAAAAAGACTACATTTTTGCTTCTTTGAATTGAGCTAAGGCATAGCAGAAATAATTATTAAATAAATATTTATAAAGCATTTATATATTTGAATTTTTCTACATAAAACTTTAAATTAGCTTTTACCGAACTATGTTTGTTTTTTAGACTTATTAAAATATATTTAATTCATAAATTAACATGTTGTATGTGGTTGTATATACATAGCATGTCAACTAAAATACCTTTTTGCCTGCTGCCTTTTTTGAGTAATTAGTTATGCCCAGAACATCAAAACAAGAACATACTGAGCTTTCGATTGAAGCTGATAGTCCAGTTCCTTTATATCAACGCGTAAAACAGCTGATTTCACAAAAGATTTATGAAGGTACTTGGGCTGTAAATAAAAAAATTCCTTCGGAAAGTGAACTGGTTAATCAACTTGGCTGTAGCCGTATGACGGTAAACCGTGCGCTACGTGAGCTAACGACTGAGGGTTTGCTCGTTCGAATTCAGGGCGTTGGTTCTTTCGTTGCTGAAGGGCAAGGCCGAACTGCACTTTTTCAAATTAATAATATCGCCGATGAGATTATTGCACGAAACCATAAGCACCATGCTGAAGTTTTAGTCTTAGAACAAATTTATGCAAATGCAGAGCAAAGCGTGTTAATGCAAACTCGCGAAGGGCAAAGATTATTTCACTCGATTATTGTGCATTATGAAAATGATGTACCTGTTCAGGTCGAAGATCGTTTAGTCGATGCAGCGCTGATTCCAGATTATTTAGAACAAGATTTTAAAACCATTACCCCAAATGCTTATCTCATGGCGAAAGCGCCAGTGACGGAAGGTGAACACATTGTTGAGGCGGTTTTAGCATCTGCTCAAGAGTGTAAATGGTTGAAGATTACTAAAGCTGAACCGTGTTTACTCATTCGTCGCCGTACATGGTCAAACAAACAGCTCATTTCAAGTGCACGTCTGATTTATCCGGGTAGTCGTTATTATCTCGAAGGGAAATTTAATCCATGATTGAATTGATCAGGGCCGATCAATATACAAAAATGCTTTGGAAAAACGGTGCGGGTTTCACTTTAGAAATTGCCAGAAGCCAAGGTGAAGCCGATTTCGATTGGCGCATTTCGATGGCAGATGTGACCACTTCCGGACCATTTTCGTTATTTCCCAACAAGCAGCGCATTATTAGCGTACTCGATGGGCAGGGCATGGTATTGCATGTCGATGAGCTTCCTGCCAAAACGCTAAACCAAGGCGATATTTTTGCTTTTCATGGTGAGAGTCAGGTTCAAAGTGAACTTGTAAATGGGGCAATTCGAGATTTAAATTTAATTTATGATCCTGCAAAGTTTCATGCTCGTTTTCAGTGGTTGAATGATGCAGCGGAGCAGGTATTTATAAGTTCGGCAGATCTGATTTTCATTTTTAATCAGGGTAGTGAAACACAAGTAAATGTGGATGATCATTCCGTTCAGATTGCTGCTCATGAGACACTAAAAATTGAGAAAAAATCTGGCGTGACATCGATCAACTTTCCTAAAAAACAACTTAAAAGCTGCTATGTCATTGAGTTAATTCAACGTTAAAAAGACATCATTTACGACTTAAAAAGCACATGTCTTGTTAGAAGATATGTGCTTTTTTTTATGCCAGATATAAAAATAAATTAATTTAATTCATAAGCTTATTCAATTTTTCTAAAAAAATATGAGTCACCCTCTTCACGCCGAAAAATATTTGTGTAGTATATGGATGTATATACAAGTTAATACATTACTATACAAATGCAGAAACAAGTGATGTTCTGCTGATGTAAGCTCAAAGGAAGGAGTCCGACTGTGACAACAACGACAACAAAATTTCGTGATGTAGAAATTCGTGCACCACGCGGCACTGAATTAACGGCTAAGAGTTGGTTAACTGAAGCCCCATTACGTATGTTGATGAATAACCTTGATCCGGACGTTGCAGAAAACCCGAAAGAGTTAGTTGTATACGGTGGTATTGGTCGTGCAGCACGAAACTGGGAATGTTTCGACAAAATTGTAGATACGCTAAAAAATCTTGAAACTGACGAAACTTTATTGGTTCAATCAGGCAAACCAGTTGGTGTGTTTAAAACTCATAAAGATGCACCACGCGTTTTAATTGCAAACTCAAACCTTGTACCGCACTGGGCAAACTGGGAACACTTTAACGAATTAGACGCTAAAGCTTTGGCAATGTATGGTCAAATGACAGCAGGTTCATGGATCTACATTGGTAGCCAAGGCATTGTGCAGGGTACTTATGAAACTTTCGTTGAGGCAGGCCGCCAACACTACAACGGTGACTTAAAAGGTCGTTGGGTTCTTACTGCTGGTTTAGGTGGTATGGGTGGTGCTCAGCCTCTAGCTGCAACACTTGCAGGTGCGTGTTCTTTAAACATTGAATGCCAACAAGCAAGTATCGATTTCCGTTTACGTACCCGTTATGTAGACGAACAAGCAACTGATTTAGACGACGCTTTAGCGCGTATTGACCGCTATACAAAAGAAGGTAAAGCAATTTCCATTGCGCTTCATGGTAATGCTGCTGAAATTTTACCTGAGCTTGTTCGTCGTGGTGTGCGTCCAGACATGGTGACAGACCAAACAAGTGCACACGATCCACTTAATGGCTACTTACCAGTAGGTTGGACTTGGGACGAATATCGTGCACGTGCGAAAACTGAACCAGAAGCTGTGGTAAAAGCTGCAAAACAGTCGATGGCGAAGCACGTACAAGCGATGCTTGATTTCCAGAAAATGGGTGTTCCAACATTTGACTATGGCAATAACATCCGTCAAATGGCGAAAGATGAAGGTGTAGCAAACGCTTTTGATTTCCCAGGCTTCGTACCTGCGTACATCCGTCCATTGTTCTGCCGTGGTATTGGTCCATTCCGTTGGGCAGCACTTTCTGGTGACCCAGAAGACATTTATAAAACAGATGCCAAAGTTAAAGAGTTAATTCCTGATGATGAACATTTACATCACTGGTTAGACATGGCTCGTGAACGCATTAGCTTCCAAGGCTTACCAGCGCGTATTTGCTGGGTAGGTTTGGGCTTACGTGCAAAACTTGGTTTGGCATTTAACGAAATGGTTCGTAGCGGTGAATTGTCTGCACCAGTTGTGATTGGTCGTGACCACTTGGACTCAGGTTCGGTTGCAAGTCCTAACCGTGAAACTGAAGCAATGCAAGACGGTTCAGACGCAGTATCAGACTGGCCTTTATTAAACGCGTTGCTCAATACAGCAGGCGGCGCAACTTGGGTGTCTTTACATCACGGTGGTGGTGTAGGTATGGGCTTCTCTCAACACTCAGGCGTTGTGATTGTGTGTGATGGTACAGATGAAGCTGCTGCACGTATTGCTCGCGTACTGACTAATGACCCTGCAACAGGTGTTATGCGTCATGCCGATGCAGGTTATGAAATTGCGATTAACTGTGCCAAAGAGCAAGGCTTACACTTGCCAATGATCACGCAATAAAAATACATGGAAGAACTAGCGGTGCTTTTTGCAATTGTGAAAAGCACCGTCTCAGCAGAATATAGTGCAAAAAATTAGGAAGCCAACATGGAATTACTTATCCAACCAGGAAAACTGACCTTAGCCGATTTACGTCAAGCGTACCTCAACCCGATCAAAGTTAAATTGGATGAAAGTGCTTCATCTGCAATTGATGCAAGTGTGGCTTGCGTTGAGAAAATTGTAAATGAAGGGCGTACAGCTTACGGTATTAACACAGGCTTTGGCTTACTCGCGTCAACCAAAATTGCTCCTGAAGATTTAGAAAAGTTACAACGTTCATTGGTTCTGTCACATGCAGCAGGTGTAGGTGAAGCACTTGATGATGCAATGGTTCGTTTAATTATTCTGTTAAAAGCAAATAGCTTGGCGCGTGGTTTCTCAGGTATTCGTCGTAAAGTAATTGATGCTTTGTTGGCTTTAATTAATGCCGAAGTTTACCCACACATTCCACTTAAAGGTTCAGTAGGTGCTTCAGGTGACTTGGCACCACTTGCACACATGTCTTTAGTTTTACTTGGTGAAGGTAAGGCACGTTATAAGGGTGAATGGTTAACAGCTGTTGAAGCTTTAAAAGTTGCAGGTTTAGAACCAATTTCTTTAGCTGCTAAAGAAGGTTTGGCACTTTTAAACGGTACACAAGTGTCAACTGCTTATGCGTTACGTGGCTTGTTTGAAGCTGAAGACTTGTTTGCTGCTGCAACGGTTTGTGGTGGCTTAAGTGTTGAAGCAATGTTGGGTTCACGTGCACCATTTGATGCGCGTATTCACGAAGTACGTGGCCAACGTGGTCAAATTGATGTAGCTGCGGCTTATCGTGACCTATTAACAGACTCAAGTGAAATTGCACATTCACATGAAGACTGTAGCAAAGTTCAAGACCCATACTCTTTACGTTGCCAGCCACAGGTCATGGGTGCATGTTTAACCCAAATCCGTCAGGCTGCTGAAGTATTAGAAATTGAAGCAAATGCTGTATCGGATAACCCGCTTGTTTTTGCTGAACAAGGTGACGTGATTTCTGGTGGTAACTTCCACGCAGAACCTGTTGCAATGGCGGCAGATAATTTAGCATTGGCGATCGCTGAAATTGGCTCACTGTCAGAACGTCGTATTTCGATGATGATGGACCGCCACATGTCACAACTTCCACCATTCTTGGTTGCAAATGGTGGTGTTAACTCAGGCTTTATGATTGCACAAGTGACAGCTGCTGCACTTGCGAGCGATAATAAAGCACTTGCACATCCTGCAAGCGTTGATAGTTTACCAACGTCTGCCAATCAGGAAGACCACGTATCGATGGCTCCGAATGCCGGTAAGCGTCTTTGGTACATGGCTGACAACGTTCGTGGCATTTTAGCTGTTGAATGGTTAGGCGCTTGTCAGGGTTTAGACTTCCGTGAAGGTTTAAAAAGCTCGCCTAAACTTGAACAAGCTCGTAAAATCTTGCGCGATCAAGTTCCTTACTACAGCGAAGATCGTTTCTTTGCTCCGGATATCGAACAGGCTAGTGAATTGCTTGCGAGTGGTTGCCTAAACAAGTTACTCATTCCAAAACTACTCCCTAGTTTATCTGAAGTGTGATTGATAAAACGGTCACATGGAGTGGCCGAATCCAACTAAATTTCCTCAAGGATTGGAGATTATAATGTCACAAAACTCCACACTACAGCGGGGTTTAAACACCCGCCATATTCGTTTCTTGGCATTGGGCTCAGCAATTGGAACTGGGCTTTTCTATGGTTCGGCGACTGCCATCAAAATGGCAGGGCCTTCAGTATTACTCGCGTATATCGTTGCAGGGATTGCAATTTATATCGTTATGCGCGCACTGGGTGAGATGGCTGTCCATAACCCTGTCTCTGGCTCATTCAGCCACTATGCGTCTCAGTACATTGGTCCATTGGCGGGTTTTACCACAGGTTGGACCTATGTTTTTGAGATGGTGATTGTTGCAATTGCCGATGTCACTGCATTTGGTATTTATATGGGGTTCTGGTATCCCGATGTACCACGGTGGATCTGGATTTTGTCTCTCATCATGTTCCTAGGCGCAATTAACCTTATTCATGTAAAAGTCTTTGGTGAACTCGAATTTTGGCTTTCTATTGTGAAAGTCAGTGCCATTGTTGCCATGATTTTAGGTGGCTTGGGTTTAATGTTCTACGGTTTCCATGTTGACCACAGCAATGTTGTACCGGGGCTTCAAAACCTATGGATTTATGATGGTTTCATGCCGCATGGTATTGCAGGTTTAGTGGCATGTTTATCTGTAGTGGTATTCGCTTTTGGCGGGATCGAAATTATTGGTTTAACCGCAGGTGAGTCACAAGACCCGAAAACGACTCTACCAAAAGCAATTAATGCCGTTCCAGTCCGTATCTTACTGTTCTATGTACTCACTATTTTTGTACTTATGTCGATTTTCCCATGGAACCAGATTGGTAGCCAAGGCAGCCCGTTTGTACAAATTTTTGAAAACTTAGGCATTAAATCTGCTGCAAATATTTTAAATATTGTGGTGGTGACAGCAGCAATTTCAGCAATTAATAGTGATGTATTTGGTGCAGGCCGTATGTTGTACGGTATGGCAAATCGTGGTCAAGCACCGCAAGTGTTTAAGAAACTTTCACGTAATGGTGTGCCTTGGATGACTGTTGTGGTTATGGCTGGCGTGCTGTTAATTGGTGTGGTGCTGAACTACCTGATTCCTGAAAATGTATTTGTCATCATTGCTTCAATTGCAACGTTTGCAACTGTTTGGGTATGGCTCATGATCTTGCTTTCGCAAGTGGCGATGCGCCGTAAATTATCTACTGCTGAAATTAAGGCACTAGATTTCCCTGTATTTGGCTGGCCATATGCACCTGCTTTTGCAATCGGTTTTATGGTGTTCATTTTAGTCATGATGGGCTACTTCCCAGACTCGCGTCCTGCAATTTATGTAGGAATCACTTGGCTTGCTCTCTTAACCATTGCGTATCGCATTTGGGTAAAACCGGAGCAAAGCTTGGGAAAGGAAAGTGAGCCTGTCCAGCAAAATATAGAAATGGAAAGCTAACAAATCAACTGCCCAATAGTTTTACTGTTGGGCAGTTTCGAGGATAGGCTAATGAAAAAACTTTGGCAAAACTGCCATATTGCGACCATGCAAAATGGGCAATATTCTTATATCGAAGATGCTGCAATTGTCACAGAAGGGCATCTCATCCACTGGATTGGAAAACAACAACAACTTCCTACCGACACTTATTCCGAAACAGTTGACTTAAATGGTGCTTGGGTAACTCCAGGTTTCATCGACTGTCATACGCACAGTGTTTTTGGTGGCAACCGTAGTGTTGAGTTTGAAAAGCGCTTACAAGGCGTGAGCTATGCTGAAATTGCAGCAAGTGGTGGCGGCATTGCTAGCACAGTGCGTGCAACCCGTGAAGCAAGTGAAGAACAATTATTAAATTCGGCACTTAAACGTATTCGCTCTATGCAGCAAGACGGTGTCACCACCATTGAAATTAAGTCTGGCTACGGACTCAATTACGAAAACGAGCGCAAGATGCTGCGTGTGATCCGTCAAATTGGTGAAAAATTACCGATGACGGTCAAAAGTACCTGTTTGGCTGCCCATGCGTTACCGCCAGAGTATAAAGACCAAAGCGATGCTTATATCGAGCATATCTGTACAGAAATGTTGCCTAAACTACATGCTGAAGGTTTAGTCGATGCAGTAGATGCGTTTTGCGAGCATTTAGCCTTTTCACCTGCTCAGGTTGAACGTGTTTTTAAAACGGCACAATCATTGGGTCTACCCGTTAAGCTTCATGCTGAACAGCTTTCATCACTAGGCGGCTCAAGCTTGGCAGCACGTTATCATGCTTTGTCGGCTGACCATTTAGAGTACATGACCGAAGATGATGTCAAAGCCATGGCAGAGTCGGGTACGGTTGCTGTGTTATTGCCGGGTGCCTTTTATTTATTGCGTGAAACACAATACCCACCAATTGAAAGTCTGATTAAGCATGGCGTGCGTATTGCGTTGTCGAGTGATTTAAATCCGGGTACATCTCCAGCACTTTCTGTACGTTTAATGCTGAATATGGGCAGTACGTTATTCCGTTTAACACCTGAGCAAGCTTTAGCGGGTGTCACCATTCATGCCGCACAAGCGCTCGGTTTAGAGCAAACACACGGTAGTTTGGAGCAGGGTAAAGTCGCTGATTTTGTGGCTTGGGATATTGAACATCCATCTGAAATTGTTTACTGGCTTGGCGGAGATTTGCCTAAGCGAGTCGTTCAGCATGGACAAGAAGTTATTTTTTAAACGGTGTCACATGAATCACACATTTAAATGGCAAGGCCGACATGATGGCGAGGGTGAGGCACATCAACGTATCCACCATATTGTGAACAAAACTCAACATGCCGAATTTGCCCTGATTGGTTTTAGCTCTGATGAAGGCGTGAAACGTAACAAAGGCCGCGTCGGTGCTGCCGACGCACCAGATGCAATCCGCACGCAACTTGCTAACTTACCGATTCATCGTCCAGTGAGTCTGGTCGATTTGGGTACGGTGACTTGTGAATATGAGAATTTAGAGCAAGCACAAAGCGAGTTAGCTGAACAAGTCCTAAACAGCCTACAAAATGGTTTAAAACCGATTGTATTGGGCGGTGGACATGAAGTTGCATTTGGCAGCTTTAGCGGTTTATTTCAATATATACAAGCGCATGCGCCAGATAAAAAAATAGGCATTATTAATTTCGATGCCCATTTCGATTTGCGTGAAGCAGAGCATGCCACCTCTGGAACACCTTTTTTACAAGCAGCAAGGCTTTCAGAACAGCATCAAAAACAATTTAATTATTTATGTATTGGAGTTGCCAACCATGCCAATACTAAAGTTTTGTTTGATACAGCCGATGCGTTAAATTGTTCATATTTACGCGATCATGAGGTTAATATTTTTAACCTACCAAACGTGCTCGCGGCGGTTGACGCTTTTATTGAAAAAGTAGACTGCTTGTACGTTACGATTGATTTAGATGTCTTCGCGGCTGCGGTTGCACCGGGGGTCAGTGCGCCAGCCGTAAAAGGAATTGATTTAGCCACTTTTGAAGCAATTTTTAAGCATATTCAAGAGACTGGAAAAATCAAACTTTTGGATATTGCCGAGTGCAATCCAAAATTTGATTTGGACAATAGAACAGCAAAACTGGCTGCCTATATTGTTTATCAATATTTGTTTTCTTGAGAAGCAATTTTTAATGTAGAAATGAAAAAGTGCACTGAGATCGCTCATGTGCGCTTTTTTTGACTTTCTGGTAAATTAAAGTCAGATTCGGAATATAGATAGCAACTATAAATAATTTAATTAAAAAGAAAATTAATTTATAAAATCATTGAGTTAAAAAATACTCGATTTTTACACTATTTTATAGGCTGCTTGGCACGTAATTTGTTTTGTCTATATTTTAAACTTCGTTAAATATTTCTGGATAATTAAATGAAAAACAAAACCTTACATTATGCTTGTATCAGTGTTTTATTTTGGATGTCTCATTCCTCTAATGCTACACCCCCCGAAATAAATACAAATACCACCGAAAAATCACAAGCTAAACAAAACAGTGATGTCTCTGTTCGGGTGAAAGCTTTAAATCAGCTTTTACAAGAACAATGGGAATATACTTTGAAAAATAACCCTGAAACTGCAACGACTTTAGGCGATTTACGCTACAACGATCGATGGACCGAGTTTTCAAAAAATCAGATCGAGAAAGATAAAAAAACTACTCAAAAATTTTTAAAACGTTTTGAAGCGATTGATAGCACAGGGTTTTCAGCAACTGATCAATTAAATAAAGATTTAATGATTTATCAGTTGAAAGAGACGCTTAAAAATTATGATTTGAAACTCTATGAGATGCCTTTCAATCAAATGTGGGGACTACATTTACAATTTCCGGGATTTATTAGTTCGATTTCCTTTGATAATGCTAAACAATATCAAGACTATATTGCTCGTTTAAAACAAATTCCTCTTATTCTTGATCAAGGTATTCAGTTAGCGAAACAAGGACAAAAAGATGGTTTGATACCACCGAAATATTTACTTGAAAAAGTGGCAAAGCAGATTGATAGCATTGCAACTCCAGCAGGGAAAGACAGTGTGTTTGCTTCTCCATTAAAGCAATTTCCAAAAAACATTTCGAAAGCAGAACAAGAGCGTCTAAGCCGTGAAATACTACAGGCCATAGATCAGAATGTTCGGCCTGCTTATCAAAAACTCGGTACGTTTATTCAGAAAGATTACTTACCCTATGGACGACAACACGAGGGTATCTGGAGCTTGCCAAACGGTGACGAACTCTATCGCTTTTATGTAGAAAACAATACGACAACCTCGGAAAACCCTGAAACTATTCATCAGCTTGGGTTAAAAGAAGTTGCTCGTATAGAAGCGGAAATGCTGAAAATTGCTAAAGCACAAGGTTTCAATGACTTAAAAAGTTTCCAACAATCTCTAAAAACAAATCCTACGGTTTTCCCAAAATCTCGTGAAGAAATTTTAGAAATTTATCGCGGGTATATTGCCCAAATGCAACCGGAGTTGCCGAAGCTATTTGGTTTATTACCTAAAAATAAAGTCGAAGTTTTACCTGTAGAGCAATATCGAGAAAAAGAAGCGGCAGGTGCCGAGTATCACCAAGGTACGCCTGATGGTTCACGCCCCGGACAAGTATATGTAAATACAGGGGACTTCTCTGAACGTTCCAAAATATCCATGGAAGCGACTGCTTACCATGAGGCAATTCCCGGCCATCATATGCAGATTGATATTGCCCAAAACCTGCCAAATTTGCCGATGTTCCGAAAGCAGCCTAACCATACTGCCTATATAGAAGGATGGGCACTTTATGCAGAGCAATTGGGCAAAGATGTTGGTTTCTATAAAGACCCGCTTTCAGACTATGGAAGACTCTCGAGTGAGTTGTTCCGTGCTTGTCGTTTAGTGGTGGACACTGGCGTACATTATAAAAAGTGGACGCGCCAACAAATGATTGATTTTATGCGCGAACACTCAGCTTTAGATGAACCTGATATTCAGGCAGAGGCAGACCGCTATATTGCTATTCCTGCCCAAGCATTGGCATACAAAATGGGCCAACTCAAAATTTTAGAGCTACGGGAGCTTGCGAAACAGGAGCTTGGAGATCGTTTTGATATCAAAGCCTTTCATGACATGGTTTTAAATGCAGGAACACTGCCTCTAAATATACTCGATGCCCGTATTAAAAATTGGATAAAGGAACAAAAAGCGGCAGCTTAAAATAAAATCCGAAATTTAGGTCAGGTCCTCGTTGGGCCTGATTTAAAAATATATAAAAAACATAATATAATAATGAAAAATATACTTTTGAAATTAGAAATGGAAAAAAACCTAAAACAATATCAGGCTATTATTTTTGATTTAGATGGCACTTTAGCCGACTCCTTTCATTTTTTTCTAAGCGTTTTAAATCAACTTTCCGCAAAGTATAAGTTTAAATCGGTAAGCCTTCACGAAGTCGAGTACTACAAACAACTTACGCCTAGAGAAATTATGAAAGAGATGAATGTTTCTAGGTGGAAACTGCCTTGGATTGCGAAAGATTTTATTCAGTTAATGAAAGAAAGAGATGAAGAAATTCATTTGTTTGAAGGTATGCGGGACCACTTAATTGAACTGCATAAGCGTGGATATACGCTCGCAATTATTACTTCAAACTCTAAAGAAAACTGTCAAAATGTACTGGGTAAAGAACTCTGTGAGCTTTTTAGTCATATTGATGGCGGCTCGTCTATATTTGGCAAAGCGAAGCGGATAACGCGTGTTCTCAACATTTTGGATGTAAGTAAAAACCATGCCATTTATGTCGGCGACCAAACCACCGATGGCGAAGCTGCACATAAAGCAGGCATTGATTTTGCTGCGGTAGGTTGGGGTTATACATCGGCCGAAAAATTAAAAACCATTCAACCCAAAGTCGTGCTAACAGACTTGGCAACCATGAAAGAATTTTTCTAAATATATGAAATGCAGGACAAACCATGAATAACAATAACAACCCGATTGGAATGATTGACTCTGGTTTAGGTGGGTTGTCTCTCTTTAAGCATATTCGGCAGGCTCTTCCGAATGAAGACATTATCTATTTCGCCGACTCGAAATATGTCCCTTATGGAGACAGAGAAAGTGACTGGATTGTTTCACGAACTACGCATTTAATTTCAAACCTAGTTGCTCAAGGTAAATGCAAAGCGATCGTGATTGCTTGTAACACCATGACGGCCGTAGCAGTTGAAACGATTAGAGCGCAAATTAATGTGCCGCTTATTGCGATAGAACCAGCGGTAAAACCCGCAGTAGCAATCACTCAAAGTAAGTATATTGCTGTCTTGGCAACTGCCACCACGGTGAAGGGCAAAAACTTAAAAAGTTTGATTGAAACGTATGCGCAAGATATTAAAGTGTCTTTAGTACCATGTATTGGTCTGGCCGAAAAAATCGAAACGGGCAAAGCCCATACCGCGGAGGTTAAGGATTATTTAAAAAATATTTTGGCACCGTTGGTCGAGCAAAAAGTCGATACGATTATTTTAGGATGCACGCACTATCCATTTGTCTCAGACACGATTCAGGAAATTGTAGGGCGTGATATTCAAATTATTGAGCCTTCCGAAGCTGTAACAGCGCAATTAATTCGGCAGCTCAATCAATATCATTTAAGTTCTGAAAGTCCAAATGAAGGGAACCATATTATTTGGACCAGTTCAGACCCGTTGGAAGTTGCGGACGTTACTTTTTCTTTGTTAGGTACGCGTTTACCCGTAAAAGCTATAGAAAATTAAACTCTAGAAAAGATGATAAGAGGTGTTTGCTTATCATCTTATATTTTTATATAGACTATTAAATTAAAATTAACGATTAGTCTATTTTATTAACTAAATATATAACCCAAGTTTATATTTTAAATTTAATTAAAAGCCATAAATATAATAAGAGGGGTAATATTATTTAAATATGAATAAAATAATTATATTTAAACTTTTTTATTAAAATAAATTGACGTAATTAAAATCACCGATTATTATCTCGTTGCTGGCCTACATTGCCAGCCGGTTTTGACAGACCGAGTCTAGCGTATGGGTTATACTTCCTCAGTATTACCCGTGTGGAACCTTTGTGCCCCCTTTTTCTCTATGGTAGGGCGGAAGGGGGACGCGTACGCGCGTGCTGATCGCTAGACCAGTCTGTCAACCCTCTTTCGTTCTACCACCCTAAATTAGTTCGCGGTGATTTGGTGGTAGAACTCCATTTTAAGGAGTTGGCCATGCCATTATTCAAACTCATTTTCTCTCTTATTTAATTATTTTATTTATTTAAAATATGGGTTTTTTTGTGACCTGTTTTTTTAAATTTATAAATTGTTTCTATTCTAAAATTTTAATTATTTTATTTTTCTATATTGATGGGAGGGTTAATTATTATTTGAAAAATTATTTTAATATTTATTCGAATCATATTTTTATTTTATTTAAATTTATAAATAATCATGAGAATAATATGAAACTTTATAAATTTACATTGATTTTAAGCCTTTTGGTCGGTGCTTACAGTATTACAAATGATAACGCCAATGCTCAGCAGGAATTTAAAAGAATTTGTTCACCTCAAACCGTACAACGTTTAAAACGTACCAGTTTGCAAAGTCCTGTTCTCCCACAGGACTTTGCCCCTAACTTGTTTAGCAGCATTCAACGCTGCGACAAAACTGAAATGGGCTAAGTTCGCTTAGCTCTTTTATCTCTGTGTCGCAATGATCTCTCAAACTTTAAATCAGCGCAAAAGTAAAAGACTGTTGTGGCACGGGGGCCTAGGGGAGTGTCCTTTATGTTCTGGTATGAACGCAATAAAAAAGCCCGATAGGCAACTAATGCATATCGGGCTTTCTAATCAACAGAAGCGATCTACGTTTTTATTATAGCGAAATAGTATAAAACTAAAATTAATAAGAATGATAGTCGGTAGTATTTTCCATCAAAACATCAGCAATTTGATCTTGATTTAAGAAGTTGAACTTAATTTCCTCAAGAAAAGACATTGCAGAAGTAATAGTTTCTTCATCGGCAGAATCAATTTCTGATGTATTTGCAATGTTGTCGTAAGCAGCATGAAAAGTGTTGAAGTCTTTATAATTTCCGTTAAAAACTAGATCTTTATATTCATTAATGAATGAAGACAACTTTTGTAGCTTTCTTGCTTCTATCGCACATCCTATTGCAACAGCAGTTTGTCCTAATAACACTGATTCTGAATGAAACTTTAATGACTCATAAATTGCTAAGAACTTGACTCCCATTTTCTTTAGCTTATCATTTTTAATGATGTCGGTAATTTTAGAATCATTAGCTTGCAGATCATTTTCTTTAGGAAAATAGATGGTTACACTTTTTTGGTTTTTCCAATGCGGATTATCTTTTTCAAGCCGCGTTTCCACGTAGTTTTGCAACCATACATACTTTGTCTGCTGGGAAGTATTCGAGGTGTGGAAGATAAAAAAAGGTACGTCAAACATTAAGGCATATTTTATTGTATCAACAGGAAAACTAGAAAGTTTTACCGTCTTCTGGAACTTCTTGTCAGTACCTTTAACCTGAACAAAGATAAAATCGCCAGTCGCATCATTCAAATCAAATCTTTCTAATTGTAGATCGACTCCATAATCTCTCTCCTCAAGATTACGGACAAGCCAGTTTTCATTTAAGTGAGTAAAAATAGTTCTGATCGCCTTAGTATCAATACGATGTGTCTCTATTCTTTTTGGCATGGTAATGGCTTCCTCTCTTATCAGCTATTTTACAGATAATTTTCCATTCGATTATGAAAAACTCACAAAAAGATTCTTCTATGTGTCTAGAATTTGCGGGTTAATCAAACAATGAAATTAAAAATCATTAAAAATCTTTATTACTTCAATATTTTGAAGTAATTAGTTTTTTTTTTAAATTTCTGTTTTAGCTCTGGAAATACCGCAAGCGTTTGGTCAGATGGTTTGGTTTTTATATATCTTTTGCTTTTTAAAGATATACATACTTTAAATTTCAACAAATGCTGAAAGTCGTAGATTGTATGAAGGAATATGTTTGACTAAGTGACCTTATTGTACAATTTTGCTGAAAAGACTATAAAGTTGTTGTTTGTTTTTACTTTTCTTTTATATAAAGATTTAATTTATTCCCAATCATTGAATATCCATTCAACGATTTGTCCTTGATATAAGGAAAGATTGGTGAAACGATTTATTCCATAATGAAAAACTAGAAAAAGAAGAATATAATCCGTAGGTATTACATTCCTCAAGCAGTGATCCTTCTGTTTTTTAAGCATTTGAATGTTTATGTTAGAATTTACTATTCAATTTAGTCAATTAGTTTGTAAATACAGAGAAGAAAAAAATATGTCACAAAAGCAATTAGTACTGGTCTGTAATATGGATAGATATTACCTAGGGCGAATTGAAAGAGGTAAGGTCAATCCTACCTTAGAAAACGTTTACGATTTAGCAAAAAATTTTAAAGTATTGCCAGTGCAATTATTGTCATAAATTTAGGTGAATTAAATTTAGATAATTTGTAAAGTAGTATAGCAACAATAATTTATACCTTAAGAGTTTTTATGAAAAATCAATATGCTGAAATTATGGAAGAAATGTTAGAATTGCAGAATTCTACTAATAGTTTAATCAATAAAGAATGGAGAAATGCAAATAATCCTTGGTATAGGGCTATATGGACTGAATGTGCAGAATTAATGGATCATGTCGGTTGGAAATGGTGGAAAAAACAAGAAATTGATATTGAACAAGCTCAAATAGAGTTAATAGACATTTGGCATTTTGGTCTTAGTGATATTCTTCAAAGAAGACTCAAAATCGATGATCTTTTGAAGGGGTTAGAAAATGTTAACTTAGATCCTTTAGTAGAAATTCATCGTAAAACTATCAATAAAGCTGAAATATTAGAAAAAATTGAAGATTTCATGGCTTTTACAATACAACATAAGAAATTTGATATTGAAAGTTTCATGAACCTTTCTCTTCTGTTATCGCTTGATATAGTCGAAATCCACAAACTATATATTGCAAAGAATGTATTAAATAATTTTAGACAGCATAATGGATATAAATCTGGAGAATATATAAAGATTTGGAATAATCGTGAAGATAATGAACACTTATATGAGATTCTGAATACATATTATGAAGGTAATCTTGATACTCAATTATCAACTTATTTATATAATCAATTAGAAAAAAGATATAAGCAATTAGATAAATAAGTTGGATATAGCAATGTTTCAGAGCGATGATCAGTGGAAGTATTTTGTAGAGACAGGAGTTTGGCCAAGAAGAAATCAATTTGCTCCACAAGAATGGATGAGCAATTTTGATTCAGACGAGTCACGTTTTGCAAAAAGGTTATTAGAAAAATTCACATATTTTTCAGAAGATATGGTTAAACAATTATTTAAAAGTAGTTTTGTATCACTTTCAAAATATATTCTGACAAATAAGACGGATTCTATTTTATCAGCTAGAGAGTGGTCAGTTTTTTTAGATAATCTTTATATAATGAGGGTTACGGGAGAGGATCCAAGTGATGCGGATAGTGGTTACATATTCACAAGAAGCTCTAGAGATGTGCTAGGTATACCAGAAACACAAATAATTACCTCACAAAAGTTTATTGAAGTAATTCAATCTAATTCTGAAGCAAGCTTTGTTTTTGTCGATGATTTTGTTGGTTCTGGTAATCAATTTATTAGTTTCTGGCATCATCAAGAAATTTTACCGAATATAACTTTTCAAAAAATATATGAGCACTTCCCGAATAGGAAATTTTTTTATTGTCCAGCAATATGTACTCAGATGGGATATAACTTAATTAGCAAATTTTGTCCTGTAAAAGTACTACCTGCTCATTTATATACTGAACTTCATAGTGCATTGAATTCAGAATCCTATATATGGAGAGATTTCTCTAAAGATGGTCCAGATTTTATTAAAGAAATGAGTATGAAAGTTGGTATACCTGAATTAGAAAATGCTGGGGTGATTGTAAATGCGGATGGGACAAAGATTGTTAGTTGGCAAGGATATTTAGAATTGGGGTTAGCATTAAGTTTTTCCCACGGTTGGCCAGATGCAACACTGCCTTTATTTTATCATAATGAAGGAGGGTTTAAGCCTCTTTTGAAAAAGGGAGAGTTATGAATAATTATTTACTGAGATTAACACAAGCTCAAAATTTATTAGGTTTATATAGGGCTGAATGGTTAAGTTCAAAGCTGTTCGACCACTTCAATGAACCAGGATATTTTTCTGAATTAAAAACAAATAGACCATGTGTTTTAATTGGGGGCAGAGGAACTGGGAAAACTACTGTACTAAAGGGGCTCTCTTATGATGGACAATTCACTCTTAATCAATTGTTTACGAAAAGAGAAAAAATTAAAGATTGGCAGTTTATCGGTATTTATTATCGTGCAAATACTAATCGAGTAACTACATTCGGTGGCAATGATGTTTCTTTAGAAAAGTGGATAAGATATTTTAGCCATTATATAAACTTATGTTTTTGTAAAGAATTAGTGAGATTTTCGTTATGGTATGAGCAAACTACAGGTGAGAAAATAGAAATATCTTCAAGAAAATGGAGAAATATAAATAAAGTATTTCAATTTGACCAATCAATAGAGTCTTTAGACTATTTAGATGAAGAAATTGAAATCTCTTTATTAGAGTTTGAATCATCTATAAACCAAGTAATTGATAATCCACCTACTAAAATTACCATGTTGGGCCTCCCAATTGATATTTTAAGTGAAGCCTTAATATCAAACACTGTACTAGAAGGTAAACAGTTTTTCTTCTTAATTGATGAGTTTGAAAATTTTCAAGATTATCAGCAACAGATTTTGAATACGCTTGTTAAGCATAATAATAGCTTTTATACTTTTAAAATTGGTGTAAGAGAACTGGGTTTTAGACAAAAAGCTACTTTAAATCAGAATGAGCAGTTAACATCACCTGCGGATTATGTGCGTATAGATTTAACTGAAAAATTTCAGAATGCTAGTGGAAAAGATGCTAATAAATTTAAGGAATTTGCTGAAGCAGTAATTGATAGCCGTTTAAATGATCCGAGTTTTCTTGGAAATGAGCAAGAGCTTAGAATTACTGATCTTTTACCTGCACTTACTCAACTGGAAGAGGCAAATTTACTTCTAAGAGATAGTCATCTTGAGTGGTTAAAAGAGCTAGAAAATAAATTAGATAAAGATAGCTTTAAAAAAGCAAAAGAGATTGAACCTGGGTATCTATATTTTATAAAGTATTGGAGTGAAAAGGAAAAAGATAAAAGTTTTCCTGAATTAGTTGTAGATTGGATATCAAATGGTAGAGATATTTGGAATACCAGATTAAATAATCACTTTTACGCATCACTGTTTGCCATTCGATCAGGTAAAGTAGGAATACGTAAATATTATACAGGCTGGGATACATATTTAAATCTAGCTAATGGAAACATAAGATATTTATTAGAATTGGTACATGCAGCATTACTTGAACACTTAACAGCTTTAGAAGGAAAAGAAATCAATAGCTTTATTCCTATTTCTTTTGAATTACAAACTAATGCAGCAATTCAAATTGGAAAAAAGAATCTTTCTGAATTAGAGGGACTCAGTGTTGAAGGTGCCAAACTTACAAAATTATTATTAAGTCTAGGGCGAGTTTTTGGAGTTTTGGCTGCTTCACCTTTGGGGCATACGCCAGAAGCAAATCAATTTCAGTTGATTCCTGATTCTGATGTAGCAACTGAAGATAAGGTAAAAATGATTTTAGACCAAGCAGTGATGCATTTGGCAATAACTAGAACCCCAGGTAATAAGCTTACAGATAGAGCTGATACTAAAGCTTATGAATATATGATTCATCCAATTTTTGCTCCTTTCTTTGAATTTTCACATAGAAAAAAACGCAAAATTGCATTGTCATCTAGCAGTCTTTTAAAGTTAATACATCAGCCAAAAGCAGGGATTAAAGAAGTTCTTGATAATTCTAACCGTAGTGAGAGTTTAGGAATACAGTTGCCAGATCAGCTTCAACTTTTCGGAAGCTACTATGAATAAATTAAAAAATATTCCTATTTTTACAGATACTTACAATGATGTGGCTGAATTTAAACCACTTGATAATAGTGTGTATGTTTTTGGGTTTACAGATGAAGCTAGAAGCCAACACATTGCTGAATGGAAAAGTTCTACTACTAATGTTAGTTTCATTGAAATTTCAGAGCAAACAATGAGTTCATTTATCATTAATGGAGATAAATCGAATGAAATTTTCTTAAGAAGCGATAAAAATATTGCAAGTCTTTGGCAAGGAATCCAAAAAAGTACAAATATTTATATAGATATTACAGGTCTGTCTCATTCAACTTGGGCCAGTATTTTAAAATCCTCAATTGATAATGGTTTTAAAGTCTTAGTTGTATATGTTGAACCTAGTTTATATAGTCGAAGTTCAGCCCCTTTAGAAGGTCAAATATATGATTTAAGTGATAAAATTACTGAAATTTCTCCTTTGCCAGGTTTTGCTGTTCTAGCTCCTAAGAAAGCTGAGACATTATTTATCCCACTACTTGGTTTTGAAGGAGCTCGATTAAAATATATTATTGAGCAAACTCAGCCAGCAAATGAGCATATTTTTCCTATCATAGGCCTACCAGGATTTAAACCTTGGTATGTTTTTGAAACTTTGAAAGGTAATAAAGCTTCATTAAGTGAGACTCATTCATGGCAATCAATTCGATATGCACCTGGAGATTGTCCATTTAGCTGTTATTACTTATTAACTGACTTATATAGCAGGTTTAAAGATCAACATATCAAAATAGCTCCAATTGGAACGAAACCTCATGCTTTAGCAGCAGTTATGTTTGTGTTGAATCATCCCCAAATAGAGATAATCTATGATCATCCAGTTAGAAAACCTGGAAGGACTGATGGGTCTTCAAAGCTGCATGTTTATCATGTTTCTAGTATAGTTAAGCCTAATCCAACCAGGACACAAGATTTCATCAGAAGTTTGAGAACACGTAGGGCAAGTTTAACTTAATGATAGATCAACACTTTACTCCTCCTCTTTTAGCAAGTCTTTTGGTGGATTCCTTGCCAACTGCATTTCAGCCTTCTTATATTGCAGACTTTGCAGTTGGTGAGGGGAGTTTAATTTATGCTGCTTTAAAAAAGTGGCCTAGAGGATTAAATGTTGTTGCAAATGATTTATCTATAAATACTCTAAATTTATTAAATAATGACTGGGATAAGTTCAATGTTGATTTTTTAGATAGAAGAGCTATTGCTAACTCTGAACTAAAGAAATTCGAAAATAAAATTGATTTAATTTTATTAAATCCACCATTTAGTCAAAGAGGAATTAAACCAATATTATGGGAGAATACAGAAGCGAAAATCAAATCTGGTGTGGCCCTTAATTTTATTTATAACTCCCTTAATTTTTTAAAATCAGGTGGCTTTTTAGTTGCTGTTGTTCCTAATGGCTGCTTAACAAGCCAAAGAGATAAAAAAGCACTAACCTACTTAAAAGAAAATTATAAATTTAAAATTATTACACATAATAGAGAAGCTACTTTCGATAAAGTAAGAGTAAAGACATCAATCATTATGATTGAAAATATAAAACCAACTAATTATCAGGAGGATATTCAATTATCTATTGATAGATTAAATCCAAGAGTGTTTAGAGGAAAATTTCAGATGCATACGGCATCAATTAATAGCTTCGACAAAGGTTATCCATTAGTTCATACCTCTTCATTAAAAAACAATACTATCGATTTTTTAAATTGTTTTAAAGTTGCTAATAAAAACTCTATAGTAAGGGGGCCTGCAGTTCTATTTCCTAGAGTAGGTAATTTTACTCAGGAAAAAATTTGTATCTTATCTTCAGGACTAGAAATAGTAATTTCTGACTGTATTTTTTCCATAAAATGTAAAAATTTAGCAGAAGCAGAATGTTTGAAAAAAGCTATATACATGTATTGGGACGATTTTAAAAAAAATTACTCGGGGACAGGGGCTCTGTATAGCTCCTTAGATAAAATAGAGTATTTTATAAATAGTTTGTATTTAAGCAAGTGTGCTCAATTAAAAGAAATTGCTGCTTAAATAGTATTTAGCAATCACTTGGACGATCACGCCTTTTTTTAAATCTTTATTTGTTAATATCTGATTATTTGTAGTTCCATTGCTGATATTCGAAGCTTTATTTTTTATAGCAGGTTTTTAAAGATTTCTTTTGGCTAACATAAACATCGAGTAACTACTAGCTCAAGTACTTTGGCATGATTAGTAGTATTGCAATGATTTCTATCTTTAAGTGATAAAACACGAGTTGAAAGTAGTTTCTTATTATCAGAAGTATCAGCCTCTAAGATGATAATGTTTTGTTTATTAAGCTGGAAACTAACTTCGGCTACCCATCTAGGATTGCCATCAGTTTTTACATTTTTATATCTGTTTTATATGAATCCTTTGAATCAGGCAATAAAAAAGCCCGATATGCGTTACATATCGGGCTTAATCAATCAGTTATTAAAGCAAGTGATGCCTTAATAATGATCTTTTTTGAATTACTCTACAGTTACTGATTTCGCCAAGTTACGTGGCTGGTCAACGTCTGTACCACGTAATACAGCAACGTGATAAGACAACAACTGAACTGGTACGCTATAAATGATTGGAGCGAGCCATTCGTTTACTGCCGGAATTTGTACAACGTGTTGACGATCTTTTTCTACTACGCCGCTATTTTCATCAGCGAATACGAATAATTCACCGCCACGCGCCTGAACTTCTTCCATATTTGACTTAAGCTTATCAAGCATTTCATCGTTTGGCGCAAGAATCACGATTGGCATTTCAGTATCAACAAGTGCCAATGGCCCATGTTTTAACTCACCAGCCGCATAACCTTCTGCATGAATATATGAAATTTCTTTGAGCTTTAACGCACCTTCCAAAGCGATTGGATAGTGTGTGCCGCGGCCTAAGAATAAACAGTGTTGTTTTTCAACAAACAATTCTGATAAACGTAAAATTTCAGCATCATTCTTAAGCGTATCAAGAATTACTTTCGGGCTGTGCCACAATTCGCGAGCAATCTCTTCAATCATGGCATTGCTAATACGCTGTTTTACTTGTCCAATTTTTAAGACGAGTAGCATAAGTGCAGCAAGCTGAGTCGTGAACGCTTTAGTTGATGCAACACCAATTTCAGGCCCAGCAAGGGTCAATAAGTGGTGATCAGTTTCACGTACCATTGAAGACGTCGCAACGTTACAGATAGTCAAAGTTTGAATATCGATATTGTTTGCTTTGGCACGTTTTTGAGTTTCACGTAATGCAGCTAAAGTATCGGCTGTTTCACCTGATTGAGAAATACAGATATAGAGCGTATTTTCAACAATCACAGGTGTGCGATAGCGGAATTCACTTGCGATTTCAACTTGGCAAGGCACGCCAATCAGTTGTTCAAACCAATATTTCGCGATCATACCTGAATGATAACTTGTACCACATGCAATAATCTGTACGCTTTGAACTTTGCTAAAGTCTGCTTCAGCATTTTGCAAGAAGTCTTCGCGTAAGCTGTTGCCATCCAGTGCTTGAGAAATCGTTTGTTTAATTGCTTCTGGTTGCTCATAAATCTCTTTGAGCATGTAGTGCTTGTATTCACCTTTTGAAGCATTGCTTACCGTTGCGTCAAGCTCTTTCACTGGACGTTCAACAAGTTCACCGTTTGCAAATACTTCAATTGAAGTACGAGTCAGGCGAGCAATATCACCTTCTTCTAAATACATAAAACGGTTAGTCACAGGTAAAAGCGCAAGTTGGTCTGAACTAATAAAGTTCTCACCAATACCTACACCAATCACAAGTGGTGAACCTTCGCGTACAGTGATTAACTCATCTGGGTAATCGCTATGAATAATACCCAGTGCATATGCACCTTTAAGCTGAGGAACAACAGATTGTACTGCTTCAAGTAAGCTGTCAGTGCTTTTTAGTGCTTCTGCAACTAAGTGAGCGACAACTTCTGTATCTGTTTGAGAGGTAAATACATATCCTAAAGCTTGAAGGTCATCTTTAAGCTCTTGATAGTTTTCGATAATACCGTTGTGTACGACTGCCACTTTACCCGACATGTGCGGGTGAGCATTATTTTCAGTTGGTTTACCATGTGTTGCCCAACGTGTATGAGCAATACCAACTACCCCAGTGAGCTGCTGATCAGCAACTGCATCGGCAAGATTAATCACCTTACCTACACGACGCTCACGTAAAACTTCTTCATTATTCAGTACAGCAACGCCTGCTGAATCATAACCGCGATATTCAAGACGTTTTAAACCTTCAATTAAAATTTCGGTTACACAACGCTCTGCAACGCCTCCGACGATACCACACATAATTCAATCCTCTTATTTTTCACGCTTTTGGGGACGTTGATAATTTGCCTTAGAAATTTGTTGAGCACGTTCAAAGGAGAGACTTTGTTCAGCCACATCTTTCGTAATCACAGAACCCGCACCGACTGTTGCTCCATTTCCAATAGTCACAGGCGCAACCAGCGAGCTATTAGAACCGATAAAGACTGCATCGCCAATAGTGGTTTTGTGTTTATTTGCACCATCATAATTGCAGGTAATTGTACCTGCCCCAATATTTGAGTCAGCACCGATCTCGGCATCACCTAAGTAGGTGAAATGATTGGCTTTACTTCCAAGACCAATGGTTGTGTTTTTGACTTCAACGAAGTTACCAATGTGTACTTCGTTTGCCAATTTAGCGCCTGGGCGTAAGCGTGCAAATGGACCAATTTGGGTGTTTTCACCAACAATTGCACCATCAAAAACACTATAAGGCTGAACTTTAGTTCCCGCTGCAATTTTTGTATTTTTCAAAATACAACCAGCACCGATTTCTACAAAGTCACCGAGTTCACAGTCACCTTCAATAATGACATTTACGTCAATACGGACATCGTGTCCAACTTTCACAGAACCACGTAAATCGAAACGAGCAGGGTCGGCAAAAGTTACGCCTTGTTGCATAAGTTCTTTTGCTTGCTGTTGCTGAAAATCGCGCTCAAGTGCCGCAAGTTGTAAGCGGTCATTAACCCCTTCAACTTCAAAAGCAAGTTCTGGTTGAATGGAGGCAATTTCTAAGCCATCTGCAACTGCCATCGCAACGATGTCAGTTAAATAGTATTCGCCTTGCGCGTTTTCATTAGAAAGCTTAGGCAACCATTCATGAAGTTTTGCATTGCTGACACAGTAAATACCTGTGTTGATTTCTTGAATTTGGCGCTGAGCATCAGTTGCATCTTTATGTTCAACAATCGCTTGAATTTTTCCGTCTTGGCGAACAATACGGCCATAACCTGTTGGGTTATCGACATGTAAAGTAATCATGCCAATACCGGTTTTACTTGATACTTCAACAAGTTGCTCTAGCGTTGTTTGACGAACTAAAGGAACATCACCGTATAAAATTAATGAAATACCGTCTTTAGGAAGTACCGGTAAAGTCATTTGTACAGCATGACCTGTACCTAATTGTTCTGCTTGTTCAACCCATTGAATGTTTTCTTGTGCAAACGTCTGTTTTACGTGATCGCCGCCATGTCCATAAATGGTAATGATATTTTTTGCTAATAGTTGTTTTGCTGTCTTAATAACATGTCCTAGGAGTGGGCGACCAGCTAAAGGTTGCAATACTTTAGGTAGTTGTGAACGCATTCGCGTTCCTTTGCCTGCAGCTAGGATAATGACGGTAGTTGACATGAGTAAACCTACTTAAATGGCGTTACGCCCCAGAAAGTAATAAATATGATGATACAGAGTGCCGCCCAAAGCCCTGCAATGATGTCATCCAGCATAATTCCGAAACCGCCAGCAACTTTCTGGTCGGCAACACGGATTGGCCAAGGTTTCCAAACATCAAACAGGCGGAATAAGCAAAAACCAATTAGTGCCCATTGTAACGACATTATATTAAAAAATATTAAAGGCAGAAGAGTAATTGATTGTCCTGCAAATTCATCCCAAACAATTCGCCCATCATCATGAACATCAAGGACTTTTGCCGTTTGACCACAAATATAAATTCCCACCAAGGACATGATGAGAATAGCGATTAAACTTAAGGTAAATCCGAGAGATAACCAGATAGGAATGAAAAGTAAGGCAAAAGCAGAACCAAAAGTACCGGGTGCTTTAGGAGCGAGACCAGATCCAAAACCAACCCCACAGAAAACGATGCAGCGGTTGAACCAAGACATGTTCTTAAAATGAATCGGCGGTTTATGCAAAGTGTTGGTATCCATGAATTTGCAATGGGTAATCTGAACCCAAATGCTCAAAAGTTAGTTTTGTTTGCTCAACGATCTGTCCGATCATTGTAATCTTAACGTCCAGTTGTTTTTGCAAAAGTTTTCCATAATTTTGCGGTGTTATTGTAAAACATAATTCGTAGTCATCACCACCTGCAAGTGCATACTGCCAACGTTGTTGTTCTTTTAATTGTTGCAATACAGGGTCAACAGGTAATTTTTCCAAGACGAGTCGGGCTCCAACCTTGGATGCTTTTAAAATATGTCCTAAATCTTGCGCTAAGCCATCTGACACATCAATCATGCTAGAGGCAAGGCCTTTTAGCTCTTGTCCAAGCTGACAGCGTGGTGTCGGATAGTCGAGTCTTTGCTGTAGAGGATGGCCCAAGTGCTGTAAACCGTAGGCTGCATCACCTACCTGTCCGCTCACACATACATAATCACCAACTTTTGCGCCTGAACGTAACACGGCTTTTCCGGTTTCAATCCAGCCCATTGCGGTAACGGTAATGGTGAGATGTGGGCCTTGAGTGGTATCTCCACCAATTAAGGCAACACCAAATTGATTACAACAGTCATAGATTCCCTGACTAAACCCTTTAAGCCACTCATGGTCAACTTGAGGCAAGCTGATTGCTAGTAAAATACTGTGCGGTTTGGCACCCATTGCGGCAATATCTGAAAGATTTACAGCAACACTTTTCCAGCCAATCGCATGAGGTGAGGTTTCAAGAGGGAAATGACGTCCGGCAACAAGTGTATCTGCACAGATCACCAGTTGTTGATTTGGAGGAGGAGTGATTAAGGCTGAGTCATCACCAATACCAAGCGCGACATCGGGGTTTGACTGCCGATTAAAGTACTGGTCAATAATTGAAAACTCAGCCATAGAACACCAAGCCTATTAGTTTGCTTGTTGTTTTTCTGCGCTACGCAGTGTCGAACTTAGGCGGTCTAATACACCATTGATGTATTTATGACTGTCTGCTCCGCCAAAATGTTTAGCGAGTTCGATTGCTTCATCAAGTACCACACGGTATGGAATTTCTAAATGATCACGTAACTCGTAAGCACCTAAACGTAAAGTCGCAAGCTCTACACCATCAAGTGCGTCAATTTCACGGTCAAGTACCGGAATAAGTAACGCATCAAGGTCTTCGTGCTGAGCGATGACTTGAGTAAGTAGTTCGTGATAATAGCTTAAGTCGACCTTGTGCATTGCATTTTCAGCACGGGTACGTGCTTCAATTTCGTGTACAGGGTTGTGACTCATTTGCCATTCATAAATACCTTGTACAGCAAAACGACGTGCTTTGCGTTTTGCTGCATAAGCGGCTTGCAGTGTTTGAGACATGCTTTAAATTGCCTTTAATAAATTAACCATTTCAATTGCAGTTAAAGCAGCTTCGCTACCTTTGTTTCCTGCTTTTGTACCTGAGCGTTCGATTGCTTGCTCGATGCTGTCAGTAGTTAATACACCATTGATAACAGGCAAGCTGCTTTCTAACGCAACTACACCTAAACCTTTTGCACATTCACCAGCAACAAAGTCAAAGTGAGGTGTGCTGCCACGAATCACTGCACCAAGAGCAATGATGGCGTCAAACTGGTTTGATGTAGCTAATTTTTTAGCAACGATCGGGAGTTCCCAAGCGCCAGGAGCGTGAATAACAGTAATGTTATCTTCATTTACGCCGTGACGTTTTAATGTGTCGATCGCGCCTTCCAATAAGTGTTCAACAACAAAGCTGTTGAAACGACCCACTAAAATCGCATAACGACCTTCGCTTGCGAGATGTAATAAACCTTCAATACGGCGAATTGCCATAGCAACCTCGATTATTTCGTTGTGATTTGATCAGCAGTGACATATTCCACTACTTCTAAATTAAAGCCAGATAAGGCATTGAAACGTAATGGTGAGCTCAGAAGCTTCATTTTTTCAACACCTAAATCACGCAAAATTTGAGCACCTACACCAATCGTTTGATATTGATGTGAAAGTGCTGCATTGGATTTCACCGGTTTTGGCTTGTTTAAATCATCCAACGCTGGTCCCAAGTCTTGCAAATGATCTTGTCCGATCCAGACTAAAACGCCGCGGTCACTTGCTGCGATCGTCTGTAGTGCACGGTCAAGATTCCAAGCAGGTTCGCCGTCAGCCTTATTCAGCTTAAGCAAATCACGAATTGGGCTGAAACCGTGTACACGTACCGTTGTAACACCTTCTTTTGGCTCGCCTTTAACTAAAGCCAAATGAATGTCCGGGTTACCGATCTCGCGATAGCGATAGAGCTCAAATGATCCGTATTCTGTTTGAATCGTTTTTTGATCCAGACGTTCTACAGTTTGCTCATTCGTCATACGGTAGTGAATTAAGTCGGCAATTGTACCAATTTTTAGGCCATGCTTCTCGGCAAAAATTTCTAAATCTGCACGGCGTGCCATTGTGCCATCTTCATTGATGATTTCACAAATCACAGATGCAGGTTCAAAGCCCGCTAGACGTGTTAAATCACAGCCTGCTTCGGTATGACCTGCACGATGTAAAACACCACCTGGCTGAGCCATGAGTGGGAAAATGTGGCCCGGTTGTACGATATCGCTTGGTTTTGCATGCGCTGCGACAGCCGTTTGAATTGTATGTGCACGCTCTGCTGCTGAAATACCCGTTGTAATACCTTCAGCTGCTTCGATCGATAACGTAAAGTTTGTACTATGCTGAGCACCATTCTGATCAACCATCAAAGGAAGATTTAACTGTTTACAGCGCTCACGGCTTAACGTTAGGCAAACTAGACCACGTGCATGTGTAATCATGAAGTTAATATCTTCAGGACGAACATGCGTTGCTGCCATGACAAGATCACCTTCATTTTCGCGATCTTCGTCATCCATCAAAATAACCATTTTGCCTGCACGAATATCGGCGACAAGATCTTCAACACGACTCAGCGGCATTCGCTTTCACCTTTTTTTGTCGTAAGACAATTTCTATTGAATAAATTTCGCATAGTTTACGCTGTTTATAGAATTTTGCCTATGATTCTGATTTATCCAAATTTATAACGAGACATAATAGATCTGGATTTATTTATCTGAATAAATCATAAGAGAATAAAATTATTTAAACTAAATACCATGAATTTAAATAAAAAAAACCTAGCCTTTTGGCTAGGTTTAAATGCGCACAATGACTTTTAAGAAGCTGCACTACTTGGGCTATCATTTTGTGGAATTGATTTTTTGCCCATCAAAATTTCAGTTCGAATATTTTGCGCAAGCTCTGCACATTCAGCATTCATGCCGTTAATCATAAATGCATGGCGAGTCATGACATTACTTGGGTTTGGCATAGCAACAAGCTGATAGCTGTCTTGAATCGCTTTAAGCTGATCATTATCAAGATAAAGTGCAGACTCTTTCGCATGAAGATGTTGTGCTAAACGCTGAGCAGCTTCTTTGGCATCAATTTGCATTGCTTCTACAGCATGACACACGGCACTACGGGTTTGCAGTGCAAAGCGTTTATCTTCACGGTAACGCTTATATAAAACGTCTGACAGTAATTGGAACACTGTACCTACCATAAGTAGGCACTCTACAGCGTGTGCATGTGAAGTTGAGATTGCGAGTGTTGCGCCTTCGGCATGGAACTCATCTACTACCTCAATATCTGTAGACTTTAAATGATAATGCTTCGTGCATAGCTCAATACTTTTATTTAAAAAGAGCTGACAAAGTTTAAAGTAAGGAACAGAAACAGACTGGTTAACGCTACTTAACAACTGTTTAGGGTCATAAAACTGAATATTAAGTGCCAAGGTATCTTGATCTGGAGACTCAGCGCTTTTTTCTGGTTGTGTACGAACCAGTGGTTTAGCTTTAGCTTGCTGCTGAGCTTGTGCGACCAAGGTCACTGTATTTTGCTTTTCTAGTGCGAGTGCTTGAGTTAACTCTTGAATCTCATGTTTTAAACGATTTTCTTCGTTAATACGGGCCAAGTATTCGCTACGGGTTGGACGAGCGATAGCACGGTAAGCAAGCCATAATAAAATATGTAGGAACAGTGAAGCTAAAATCGCAAGCCATTGGGTACGAAGAATTTCCCCAATACTTGGTTGAATAAGCGTAATTTCAATAGAACCGACTTTCTTCTCGTTTTGAAGAGCATCACGAACAAAAATTTCACCTTCGCGAGTTTTTGACATGCCGCTTGTTGCCAAAACTTGTTTATTGGCATCAAGAATACGGATAGATGCCACACTTGGATTGGTCGCATAGCGATTGGCAATAAGCGCCAAAGATACCGTATTGGCAGGTTCAAGCTCAGATAAGCTGTCTGCTACGAGTTGACTGGTCATGAGCTGACCTTGACTCGCACGGTTTTCATTGAGCTGGTGTGTCGTTGCAATCACCAATAAAAAGGTATGCAATGCAAAACTAATGATCAGTAGGCTAGCAAATAGCCCTTGTCTAGGCGCAATCAAGTTAAACTTCCAAGGCAATTATATTGAAATTCGATTATGATTCTTACAATAGTTGTCACTCAGACTAGAGTCAATTCATGCGAGAAATCATTCTTATATCCTTTTTAGGACCGGACCAACCAAACCAGTTTACCCGATTAATGCAAGTACTATCCGTACATTCATTGCAAATACTGGATGTAGGTCAGGCCGTTATTCATAATCAACTGACATTGGGCATCGTGGTCGCCTCTGAAAATGAAACTGCGACAGCGTTGGCAATGAAAGAGATTTTGATTTTAGCACATGATATTGGCTTAACAGTGCGCTTTAAACCAATCTCGGGCACAGAATACGATCAATGGGTAAGCGAAGGTGGACGAACCCGTTATATCGTCACTGCTTTAGCGCCTGAACTGACTGCTGCACATTTACAAGCAGTTACACAAATTGTGTCTACACAAGGCTTTAACATTGAAACTGTCACCCGTTTATCTGGCCGTGTAGACCTTGAAAAAGACAGTACCTTGCCTCGTCGTGCCTGTGTTCAGTTTGGTTTAAGTAGTGGTCCAACTTTAGATGCACAAGCGATGCGTGCTGCTTGTTTACTTCTTTCAAGCGAATTAAATATTGATGTCGCTGTTCAAGAAGATAACGCTTATCGACGTAATCGCCGTTTAGTGTGTTTCGATATGGATTCAACTTTAATTGAACAAGAAGTGATTGATGAATTGGCGCTTGAAGCAGGGGTAGGCGCGCAAGTAGCTGAAATTACTGAAAGAGCAATGCAAGGTGAGTTGGACTTCCAACAAAGTTTCCGTGCACGTGTTGCATTATTAAAAGGTCTTGATGCATCTGTTTTACCTAAAATTGCTGAGCGTTTGACCATTACCGAAGGTGCGGAACGCCTTATTTCGACTTTAAAAGCACTTGGATATAAAACGGCAATTTTATCTGGTGGTTTCCAGTATTTTGCTGAATATTTACAAGCTAAATTAGGTATTGATGAAGTTCATGCCAACGTTTTAGATGTACAAGATGGCGTTGTAACAGGTGAAGTAAAAGGTATAATTGTTGATGGTGCGCGTAAAGCAGAGTTGCTGCGTGAGCTTGCCAACAAACTTGGTATTTCACTAGAGCAAGCGATGGCTGTTGGTGATGGCGCAAATGATTTACCAATGCTTGCGATTGCGGGTCTTGGTGTCGCATATCGTGCTAAACCGCTTGTTCGTCAAAATGCCAATCAGGCGATTTCAAGCGTTGGTTTAGATGGTGTCTTGTATTTACTCGGTATGCATGACAAAGATTTAAGCCGTGCCTAAATAATACTGAACAATCATTAAGCGCTGCTCAAGAGTAGCGCTTTTTTTATGCAGAATAGTCATAAAAACAAGCAAGTTATGACAAAATGATGCACAGAAAAAAGGCAATAAAAAAAACTGAAAAAAACTTATTTTGAGGCAAAAAAACAGCATAGTTTTTTGTAATGACACGCCAGAATTGACGCCATATAGGAAGTAGAACTTTTTTAAATTTGCAAAAATGTAATGACAAAAGAATGTTGCGACAAAGTATGTCGCTTCGACAAATAACAGGTCTTTTTTTCTAAAAAAAAACATCCATAATGCTTTCTAAGCTTCAACACAAATCATGAATTAAAGTTGTTTTTGGAATGAGGTCTGGTGTTCAGACCGAATGTTTTTAGACGTTTTCATTAAGACGGAGGTTTCTATGGTAACAGCGAATTTTGCCGCTATCGCCGGACTCAGCTTAATTGCTGTCGCGCTTGTTGCTGTGTTCTTTTCTCCTTACCGTCGTTGGCTTGGTTTTATGCTTGCAGGGATGTTTTTTTGGGGGCTATTGGAAGTGGTCCGTTTTGGAGTTCAAGTCACTTTTGAAATGCCAGTCACATATAGTTATTTAACTGCACTAAGTCTAGCGATGGTAATGGTCACATTTATTTTATTACGTGAGGATAAACAGGCACAGAAGGCTTTGGCAAATCGCCAATATATAGAACATACGCCAGTATATGAAGATGATCAGCAGCAATGTTCTAGCCGATAATTAAATTGTTATCTAACGGTAAAAAGGTATGCACAGCATGCCTTTTTTATTTACGAAAACATGATTTTTATTATACAAAGCATTTATTAAAAAATAGCCAGTTATGCTACGATAGGCTGGTCTGTTGACGTTTCATATATAGATTGCGTTGCCAATTAGAATATCATCAGTCGATGCACAAAACAGGCAATGGGGAGCCCTTGCTGAGTTTTGCCCCAAGGTTTTCATAAAAATACAATAGGCGTGAATGTTCATGAAACTTTCTTCTATACCTGTAGTCAAGTTACCACTTGTTGATGTCAGTACAGACCCGTTAGATTTATTGGTAGCAGGTTTGGCACTGCGTATGAAACAGTTGGCACGTACAAGTCCTAAGTTTATTGAGCTAGTGCATGACCGCGCATTCCGCATTCAAATTGGTACTGATTTAGGTGTGGCTCGCCAAATTATTATTAATCATGGCCATATCGATACAGTCGCTGGCTCACCTGAAAAAGCTGACTTTATTTTGCAGTTTGCAGATAGTGAACAAGGTGTAAAAACCTTACTCAAAGGCGACCCAACTGCATTCATGACGGGTATGCAAGAGGGTAGTATCAAAATGGAAGGCGATTTCAGCCTACTTGTTTGGTTTAACCAGGCAGCTAAATTGATTCCACCAAAATTACCAAAACCAGTAAAAGATAAAGTACGTCAGGCGCGTGCTTTTATTAAAGAAAAGACTGGTCGTTAGGACTTAAAAAAAAACTCCCGATCGGGAGTTTTTTTATATCTATGCTTCAACTTCTAAATTGAAAGTAACTGGTCCATCATTAATGAGGTGTACTTTCATATCAGCAGCAAAAATACCTGTTTGAACATTTTCAAACTGTGAACGGGTATATTCAACCAACTGTTCATAAAGTGCTTTTGCGTCGCTCGGTGGCATGGCTGGACCAAAGTCTGGACGTAAGCCTTTTTGGGTTTGTGCCATGAGCGTGAACTGAGAGACAAGCAGGACTCCGCCATTTGCTTGAGATACATTCCAGCCCATTTTGCCTTGCTCATCATCAAAAATACGATATTTCAAAATCTTATCGATAAGCTTCTGACCTGTGGCTAAAGTATCGTCTCGGCCAATTCCTAAAAAAACCAATAAGCCATTCTGGATTTCACCGGTCGTTTCACCGTCTACCACCACTTTAGCTTCAAGAACTCGTTGTATTAAAGCGCGCATTGTTAGAGAGAGTTTCTGCAATTATTTGAATTGATGCAGTTTAGCAGAAATTAATTTAAATGATTTTTAAAAGGAAATTTCATGGAGTTGCAACAATGGTATAAAAGCTCATAATTCATCTATAAAAATATGCTTTAATGCTAAGAAGCAAGCGAATAATCATTGACTATGTCTCCAATTATCCATTCTTTACTTGATACAGACTTGTACAAATTTACGATGCTACAAGTGGTTTTGCATAAATTCCCGCAAACACATAGTGTCTACCATTTTCGTTGCAGAAATTTAGAAGATACTGTTTATCCATTAGTGGATATTTTGGATGACTTAAACGAGCAACTCGACCATTTATGTAATCTCAAATATAAAGAAGACGAACTACAATATTTAAGAAAATTACGCTTTATTAAAAGCGACTTTGTCGATTATTTAGAATTATTCCAACTTAAACGACGTTTTATTCAGGCCAGTATTGATAATGAAGGTCGACTAGATATTCGGATTGAAGGGCCAATGGTTCAGGCCATGATGTTCGAGATTTTTGTTTTAGCGATTGTAAATGAATTATATTTTAGCCGCATTAAAACAGACGAAGTTTGGGCGGAAGGCGAACGACGTTTACAAGCAAAGCTTGAATTGATTCAGCAGTACGAAAAATCTCAACAGCCGAATGACCCTCCATTTTTAGTTTCTGATTTTGGTACACGCCGTCGGTATAGTTTTGAATGGCAAAAACATGTAGTTGCTGCATTTCATAAAACTGTGCCAAATGTATTTCGTGGAACAAGTAATGTTTTGCTGGCTAAAGAATTAAATATCACGCCAATTGGAACCATGGCACATGAATTCTTGCAGGCGTTTCAGGCGCTTGATGTCCGTTTACGTGATTTTCAAAAAGCTGCTTTAGAAACATGGGTTCAAGAATATCGTGGAGACTTGGGAATTGCTTTGACTGACGTTGTTGGGATGGACGCTTTCTTACGTGATTTTGACCTGTATTTTGCCAAACTATTTGATGGCTTACGTCATGACAGTGGTGACCCATATGAATGGGGTGATAAGGCTTATGCGCACTACCGTAAATTAAAAATTGACACCAAAACTAAAATGTTGACCTTTAGTGATGGCCTTAATTTGCCAAAGGCTTGGGAGCTACATCAATATTTCAAAGACCGTTTTCAGGTGAGTTTCGGTATTGGTACGAATTTGACTAATGACATGGGCCAAACACCGCTCAATATTGTATTGAAACTGGTTGAGTGTAATGGCCAGTCGGTTGCTAAAATTTCGGATAGCCCTGGCAAAACCATGACTGATAACGATACGTTCTTGGCTTATTTACGTCAGGTTTTCCAAATTGAAGAACTTGATGAAGCTGTTTAATCACAATGTAGTCTGACAGTTTGGCAGCTACTTAATGCTTGTGAATGTTTATATCTGATTTTCTGCTAAACGGTAGCAGAAAATCAGAGTTTGATAGATATAAGCTTATGCTAAGATGAAATTAAGCTGGTATAAAAAGTAACCATGACGATGACACTCCCTGATTTTAAACTCGATTTATTAATAGAAGCAGAAGAGTTAGTGCCTTATTTAGGCAATGAATATATCCGTATTGTAGATTTGAGTCGTGCATCAGTTTATGAGCAGCTCCATATTCCACATGCAATTCATTTACAGCCTAAATGGTTGGTCGCTCAGCATGAAGAAGCCACTGGTATTTTGCCAGATGAAGCAGGTTTACAAGCCCTCATTGAAAAATTGAATATTTCACCAAATCACCATGTAGTGGTCTACGATGATGAAGGTGGAGCATGGGCAGGACGTTTAATCTGGAATTTGCATTGCTTAGGATTTACACGTACGAGTTTAATTAATGGCGGTATTCATGCATGGCTTGGGGCAGGTTTACCGACTACAGCTGAGGTTGAAGAACTGCCTCGAGTTGATGATTTAATCCAGATTGATTTATCACATGCTGCACAGTTCCGAGTGAACTATGAAGAATTACGTAAACAGGTTGAACAAGAAAGCATTCAATTGTGGGATTGCAGAACGATTGATGAGTACAGCGGTGTTCGTTTAGCAGCGCGACGCGGTGGTCACATCCCAAATGCACTCCATTTTGAATGGAGTACTGCACTTAATCGACAAAATCATCTAAAATTGCATCCGCTTGAACGCACGCGGCAGCGTCTTGAACAACTTGGGTTCGATTTAAAACAACCTGTAGTCGTATACTGCCAGTCACATCACCGTTCTGGTTTGGCCTATATTTTGGCTAGACTTTTGGGTTGGGAAGCAAAAGCCTATGATGGTGCGTGGAGTGAATGGGGCAATCGCCTCGATAGTCCTATCATTACTGGAGAATCGCCGTCTTGAGTTTTACATCTCGCTTAAAAAAAGAATTATTTATTAAGGCACAAAATCTTGTTCCTCAGCATCAGTTAAGCCGTGTGGTGGGTAAAGTTGCTGCAAGTGAAAATCCGGTATTAAAAGCTGCGGTTATTCATGCATTTAAAACCAAATACGGTATTGACTTGTCGATTGCTGAACAAGGCAATGCACTTAAATATAAATCTTTTAATGATTTCTTTACTCGTGCATTGAAAGATGGCGTACGACTGGTTGATGAAAACCCAGTTAGTATTGTTTCACCAGCAGATGGCGCAATTTCTCAAATTGGTAAAATTACTGCTGGCGAAGTTTTTCAGGCAAAAGGCCAAAGTTTCTCTGTAGAAAAATTAATTGGTGACCCACAACTTGCTCAACCTTTCCAAGAAGGTGAGTTTGCAACGGTTTATTTGTCTCCACGCGATTATCACCGTGTTCATATGCCATTTTCAGGCACATTAACTGAAACTTTATATGTACCGGGTGAGTTATTTTCAGTAAATCAGGTGACTGCTGAAAATGTACCGGGTTTATTTGCCCGTAATGAGCGTATGGTTTGCTTGTTTGATACTGAACTTGGTCGTATGGCTGTTGTTTTAGTCGGCGCTATGATTGTTGCAGGTATTGAAACTGTGGCAACAGGTAAAGTAAAACCATCGGGTCGTATCGAATTACAGCATCATCAGTTGAAGCTAGAGAAAGGTGCGGAGCTTGGTCGTTTTTATTTAGGTTCTACTGCTATTATTTTATTTGAAAAAGATAAAATCGAGTGGGAAAAACGTTTTAAAGCCGAGTCAGTTGTTGTCATGGGCGAACGTATGGGCCACACGATTTAACTCATAAATAATAAAAAAAGAGAGCATTTGCTCTCTTTTTTTATTCACATTTTTATAATTAACTATATTTTTAAATATAATGTTTATCAGTAAATAAATTTTCAACTCATTATAAATACTTACTAAGAGAATAAAATGTCCCAAACTCCTATCATTAGCCTATATTTTGCTTCGGTTTTGACTTTTGTGGCCGCGTTACTTCATTTTATTTGCGTGTTTTGGGGAGCAAATGGTTTTCGGTTTTTAGGGGCTGGGAAAAGTATTGTTCAGATGGTCGAAAAAGGGCATTGGTACCCGAATTTTATGGCTATAGCTGTAGGTTTTATTCTTTGTATTTTCTCTTTCTATGCTTTTTGCGCAGCAACTCGTTTTATGAATTTACCATTTGAAAAAATGATTATTTCTCTAGTTGCCATTCCATTTATTTTGCGTGGTTTGGCATTTCCATGGTTAAAGGCTAGATTTAGTGGAAATAGTGATCTATTTTGGTATGTGAGTTCTTTCATTTGCCTCTTGTTGGGTTCGTTATATGCAATAGGGGCATATTCTTTATAAGTTCAATTTGAAATGATGATTAGAAAGTAGAGGAGTAATCCCTTGATTAAAAAAAGTAATTCTTTATTAAAATTTTTATTGAGCAGTATTTGTTTGGCATCCGGTTCTGCTATGGCTACTCCAATGACAGACTTGAGTAAGCAAATAGTGAGTGAAAAACCGGGTTCTATACTGTCCATTGAACAACAAGATGTGACGAGTTTATTTCCTCATGCAGATCAACGTTTGCTGGTCAATTATCGTAGTCGAGGTGTGAATGGTGAACCTATCGTTGCCTCAGCATTTATTTTATTACCAAAAGGAACGCCTCCAAAAAATGGCTGGCCTATACTGGCTTGGGCGCATGGCACGACCGGAGTTGCTGACACCTGTGCACCTTCTGGTGACTATGTAGGTGGCCCTGTTCATTCTTATCAAGAAGTTGCTTCCAAAGCTTTAGATTCTTGGCTTGCACGCGGCTATGCGGTCGTTGCACCCGATTATCAGGGATTAGGTACGCTAGGTGCACATCCTTATATGAATGCCAAGAGCCAACTGCACACGGTGGTAGATGCCGTACGAGCGTTACATGCAGTTAAGCCAAAAGATTTTAATAAACAATGGCTAGTGATGGGCCATAGCCAAGGCGGAGCTGCTGCTATTGCCGTGGCGGCTTATGGGCAAAAAGATGCACCTGAACTAGATTTAAAAGGAGCGATTGCGCTTGCGCCAGGTGGCTATCAATATGAAGGTATTGCAGAATATGTAAAAACTAATCCGAACCCAGAACCTAGTGTGGCAGCTTTCTTCCCGATTGTGTTATTGGGAGCGCAAGCAGCAGAACCAAGTATTGTCCCTGAAAATTTAGTTAGTCCCGAAATGAACACTGTACTAACGCAAGCACGTAGCCGCTGTTTATCTGAACTTCAATCTGACTTGAAGAAATCTCCTTCTAATATATTTAAAGCTAATGCAGATTTAAGACCTCTTTTGACTTATCTGAAGCAGCAGTCCATTGAAAATATGGTGCCTAGCGTACCATTAATGATCGTACAAGGTTCTAAAGATCATTTGGTTGACCCGAGAGGGACATATGCTTATTACCAACAGCTATGCAAATCAAAAAAGCCAACTATTTATCAAAAAATTGATGGGGGAGATCATCGCGATGCACTGCGTCAGAGTAGTACTTTTGCCACCAACTTTTTAAATATTATAGAAAAAAATCAGACTAAATCTTATTGCTCTAATTTTAAATAAATAGTTTGAAATGTGACAAAAAAGCCGACTTTTCAAGAGTCGGCTTTTTATATGTGAGAAGGCAACTTTAGGTCATGTTATATAGTCTTTCTTTTGGAAAAACTGCGGTAAAGGTTGACCCTTCATTTTCTTTAGATTGGACGTCTAAATAAGCACCATGCTGCATCAGTACGTGTTTTACAATCGCAAGGCCTAAACCCGTTCCACCTGTTTGGCGACTACGGTCACTATCTACGCGATAAAAGCGTTCGGTCAGACGCGGTAAATGTTTCGGGTTAATCCCGATACCGGTATCTTGTACGCTAAAGTAAGCATGTTCACCGTCATCATGCCAGCCAATAGTAATGGTTCCACCTTTGGGTGTGTATTTAATGGCATTGGTAATTAAATTACTAAATGCGCTGGCAATTTCCATGTCGGAACCAATCAGGTCACAGTGGCTATCAATATGCAAATTGAGTGTGTGGCCATAATCGGCATTGTAGGCCTGAGCATCATCAAACAGTTGATTCATTAAGCTCGGCATTTCAATAATCTGATTTTTTGCAATTTTTTTGTTATTTTCTAAATTTGATAACAGCAATAAATCATTCACTAACGCATTCATACGTTTTGTTTGTGATTGCATTTGGTCAAATGCACGTTTCCAGCGTGGGCTAATATCTTCTTGGTCGGTAAATGTTTCGATATAGCCGCTCAGTACAGTTAAGGGGGTGCGAAGCTCATGCGAAATATTATCGACGAAGTCCTTACGCATTTGCTCAAGGTTGTGCATACGCGTTACGTCGTAAGCTACAAGTAAGCGACTTTCTCCACCGAACCGTGTGAGCTTAACCTGTACATAACGGTCATCATCAAGATTAGAATGGAGTTTAATCCCATCGGGCGCTTGATCAATATTGTTAAAATATTCAATAAAAGTAGGCTGACGCAAAATAGTTAATAAGTTGCGACCACGGTCAAGTGGACTAATTCCCAGTAAACGCTCTGCGGCTGGGTTCCACCATTCGATTTGATGTTGATCATCAATTAAAACAACTGCCTCAGCTAGGGCAACTAAAGAAGATTGGGCACGGTCAATTAGCCCAACCATTTCGGCCTGAACAATTCGTTCCTGACGCTGAGCACGATACACATTAAATAATAATGCCCCCCAAATACCACTTAGGTTGGGAGGAACATCGTAAGGATTGTTGGCAATCCAGTCATTCACCAAATATAAAGAACGTAACTGGAGCGCAAAAAACACCACGAAGGCGATAAAAATACAGCTCCAGAAATACCCAACCCCTAAACCGACTAACCCTGCAATAATCAGGAAAAATAATAAAAGTCGTAAATCTTGTTTAGCAAACGTCCACAAACTACTGTAACGGGAAAGCTTTTGTTCACGTACCTGTTCAGGGACGGGGTAGGGTTCATACATAAATTTTGGTTAACCTGCGGCTAAATCTGCACGTGTAGAGAAACGATAACCTGTACCACGTACGGTTTGAACAAATCGGTCAACACCAAAAGGTTCTAACACTTTACGCAAACGACGGATATGTACATCGATGGTACGGTCTTCGATGTATACATTACCGCCCCACACCTGATCGAGCAACTGGGCACGTGTATATGCACGTTCTGGATGGGTCATAAAAAATGCAAGCAAGCGATATTCTGTTGGTCCCATATCTAAAATGCTGTTACCAAAGCTTACGCGTTGGCTTACAGGATCAAGAATTAAACCATTGGCATCAATTGTTTTTTCACCGCTTAGCGCATTTGCACGGCGTAAAACAGCTTTAATACGAGAAACCAGTTCACGTGTTGAAAATGGCTTAGTCATATAATCGTCTGCACCGGCATCTAGACCTTGTACCTTGTGGTCTTCCTCACCGCGCGCGGTGAGCATAATGACTGGAATTTCTGCTAGGTTTTCATCGCGTTTTAAGCGGCGGCATAAATCCACACCACTTACGCCTCCAGGTAACATCCAATCAAGCAAGATAAGTGCTGGACGTTGGTCGACGATAATTTGATGGGCCTGTTTGGCATCTTCAGCCTGTAAACATTGAAAGCCTGCCATATCCAAAGAAGTATGGATCATTTCACGAATAGGAAGCTCATCATCGACAATTAAAATATAGTCATCTTTCACAGCGTAATACCTTGTAGATTTTAACGGTGAACCGTTTTGTAGTTATGACAGGCTTATTACAAAGATTAATTATGACAATTTCATTGCAGAAAAGTCTATAAAATCGAATTTAGCAATAATTTGTGACAAAAATACGGCAAGCACATGACCGAATGATGACAGGGATGCATAAATTTTCTTAAAGCCATTCAATATGTTAACAGTTTGCTTCCAGCTAGGTTTTTAGCCTTAAAGCAGTGTCAAAAAACTTTAATATTATTTTGAAACTTGTGCCAACAAAGACAAGAAAACAATACGGCAGGCTGTTAAAACTTGTTCAAGAGACTGCTCAAAACCACCCATGACCCATCGAATCGCGATTTGAGTCACATATCCGTTTAAGCCCGTTGCAATTAAAGAGAGCTCATTTTCCTTGTGCTGTATTTGCGGCATGGTCAGCATAACGAACGCTTGAATCATACGGTCAAACTGGGCAAGGGTTTCTTGAATCGTTGCCTGATTATGTAATTCCTGCACCAGAACTGCATCAACGTAGACGATACGAGCTAAACGAGGGTCATCTTTTAAGGTTGTCAGTAGCGCTCTTAACCCTGCATCGACCATTTTTTCCGGATCGGGTGCAGCCTTAATCACAGCTTGCATTAAGTTTTGCTGTAATTCTTCAATCATTTTTAAAAAGATAGTTTGGAATAAATCCTCACTCTTTTTAAATGATTCATAAAAATAACGTTCAGTGAGTTTTGCTTCTTGGCAGACATCTTTTACCGTCACTGAAAAAAAGCCAAGGGTTCCATAAGTCGCAATACCGGCTTCAATGAGTTTTTCGCGGCGTGCCTCTTTGCGCTCAGACAGAGATAATCCTTTGAACTGGCGTTCTTTACCCGCAGTTTTTGTTTTCTTTTTATTGGTTGAGTCGTTTGTCGCCATAAATAAATGGTTTCCTGATTTATCGGTTTTTCAGCAAGTATGAGGCTTATGATAAAGCTGTCAGCAGAATTGTGCCAATCTATCTGAAATTACAGTGTACTATATTGACAATGAATATTGTCAAAATTATATTAAAAGAGTCTAAAGTGCACATGCAATGAACCGGTTGTGCAAATCGAAAAACAAAGGATGGACAATGAAAAATTTTAAAAACAAAGTCGCTGCAATCACAGGTGCAGGTTCTGGCATTGGGCAACAATTAGCAATTCTGTTGGCGAAACAAGGCTGCCATCTTTCATTAAGTGATATTAATGAAAAGGGTTTAGAGAAAACTGTTGAGCTATTAAAACCGTACAGTAATATTACTGTAACAACTAAAAAGTTGGATGTTTCTGATCGTGAAGCGGTAAAGCAGTGGGCACAGGAAACCGTTCAAGATCATGGCTCTGTTAATCTCATTTTTAACAATGCTGGTGTCGCTTTAGGTTCAACTGTAGAAGGCGCAAGCTACGAAGATTTAGAGTGGATCGTTGGAATTAATTTTTGGGGCGTGGTTTACGGTACCAAAGAATTTTTACCGTTCATTAAGCAAACTCAAGATGGGCACATTATTAACATTTCGAGCTTATTTGGTTTAACAGCTCAGCCAACTCAGTCTGGCTATAATGCAACCAAATTTGCAGTGCGTGGATTTACCGAATCGTTACGCCAAGAGTTAGACATTGAAAAATGTGGCGTAAGTTCGCTATGTGTACATCCGGGAGGCATTCGCACCAATATTGCTAAAGCTGCAAAAATGAATGACAGTTTGAGTAGTTTGGGTATGGACCCAGCTAAATCTATTCAAAACTTTGATAAATTCCTACGTACTCCACCAGAAGAAGCAGCTCGTCAAATTCTAGATGCCGTTTTGAAAAATAAACGCCGTTTATTGATTGGTAGTGATGCAAAATTTCTTGATGCACTTCAGCGTTTGTTCCCAACTGGATATCAACGTGCTTCAACCGTTGTAACCAAATGGATGAAATAAGATTTAAATTAAAAAAGCCATCAATTGATGGCTTTTTTTATAAGGCTTAAGCTGTTTTAAATAAGAACTTTGATCTTCTTTTTCTTCCAGATAAACTGGTAATACAAGCCTTGAACGATACAAAGGCTCACAAATGCCAAGGCATAAGCAATCCAGATTCCTTTAAGCCCCCACATTGAGCTAAACCAGTAAGCGCATGGGATTTCAATTAACAAAATAGCCGAGATATTTAACAGCATTGGGACGGTAACTGTACCGCTGGCCCGCATGATTGATGCAAAAATAGCACCTGCACCAAAAAATAAAATTGCCCAAAGTACAATAAATAAGAGCTGCTGTCCTAATACCACCACAGTTGGGTCGGTAATGAATAAGGCCATCAAATATTTTGAAAATAGATAGCCAAGTGCAATTAACACACCTGTGAATAAAAAGTTCATGCCTAAAGCTGTGCGTGTAACACGTGCGAGTAAGTCTGATTTACCTGCACCAATTGCTTGAGCTGCAAAAATTGAGGCTGCAATTGAGATAGACAAAGCAGGGAACTGAATATAGTTGAGTACTTGGTTGACGGCACCATAGGCAGCTGTGGCATGAGCACCAAAGCGGTTAACTAAACCTACAATCACGAGTCCCGCCATAGAGGTGGTAATCATTTGAATACCAGTTGGCACACCCAGACGTAAAATGATCTTGCTCAGTTCTGGGTTGTGGCGGATATGCTGCAAAAGCTGGCGGTTCGGTCGAAGTGGGTGCTTTTTCTTATTTAGATAAATCGCAAGAAAAATTAAAATCGCAATATAACTAATAATTGATGCTATAGCGGGTGCAATAATCCCTAGAGCAGGGAAGCCAAAATAACCTTTAAGCAAAATTGGGGTAATAATCACACCGATTACACTGGTTAAAGCCAGTGCCAGTAAGGGCGTGGTGCTGTCACCTACCCCACGTAAAATTGAGGTATAGATAATATAAACAAATAGAAGTGGACTACCTGCGAGCATCCATTGCACATAAGGTAAAGCAAGATGCATCACCTTGGGATCAGTACCTAAAAGCTCTAAAATATCATGGGCGAAGAATGCCCCAATAATCGCGGTAATGATTCCACCAATGATAGTCATAAAAAGAGTAGAACCCACCACACTTTGAACTTTTTCTATATCCTGCGCGCCCCATGCCTGTCCTACTAAAACAGTAGTACCAGTTGAAACTCCAATAATAAAGGCAAGTAGTAAAAACAAAATGGGGAAATATACAGAGACGGCGGCAATTGCATCGACCCCCATCATTTGTCCAACAAAGATGGTATTAATGGTGCCAGATAAATTTTGCAAGATATTGGTAGCAATGAGCGGCAATAAGAAAACAAAAAATGTTTTCCATAGATTTTGCTGATGTATTAAAGACTGTCTTGGTGGCATGTGTTCTCCATCGCCCATCTCTTTGATGAGCGGGGCGGACATTCAACTTAGCATATTTAGTTGAAATTTCTTGTAGTGTTTTACTATGCTAAGTTTCTAAATTTATTAACATTCATTCAAGATTTCTCCTGCTTTTTGCAATGTTTCATCATTTTTAGCAAAGCAGAAACGAATCAGGCGTAAAGACTCAGGTGCTTGTTGGTAAAACACTGAAACAGGAATAGCCACAATTTTATGTTGCTCGGCAAGAAACTGGCACATTTCAACATCGTTTAAGTCGGGTCTAATCTGACTGTAATCAAGGTTTTGGAAATAAGTCCCTTGAGATGGTTTAAATAAAAAACGACTATTGTGAATTGCCTGATTAAAACGATCTCGTTTAGTCTGATAAAACTGTGAAAGTTCCTGAATATGTTCTGGATGTTGCTGCATATATTGCGCAAGCGCAATCTGACAAGGGGTCGTACCACAGAAATTTGCATATTGATAAATTTGCCGGAATAGACGCATTAATTCAGGTGCAGCAACACAGTAACCGGTTTTCCAGCCTGTCACATGAAAGGTTTTTCCAAAAGAGCCAATCACAAAACTACGTTCTCTAAGCTCTGGAAAATGCAACGCGCTAAAGTGCTGTTGACCATCAAAAACTAAGTGTTCATAGACTTCGTCGGATAAAACCAAAATATTTTTATCTTGAATCAGTTCAATAAGTTCTAACCAGTCCTGTTTTTCCCAAATGGTGCCAGTTGGATTGTGGGGTGTATTCACCACAATCATACGGGTTTTATCGTTAATCAAATCTTTAACTTGTTGCCAGTTCACTTTAAAGTCAGGTGCTTGTAGAGCAATACGAACAGCTTTACCGCCTGCTAACTCGACAGAAGGTCCATAGCTGTCATAACTCGGATCAAAAATAATGACTTCATCACCTGCATTGATGCAGGCTTGTATGGCACAGAAAATTGCTATGGTCGCGCCAGGGGTGATTGTAATTTCTGTGATAGGGTCAAGTTGAATTTGATCACGCTGCTGAAACTGTAAAGCGAGCTGTTCACGTAGCGCGAGAATGCCATCACCAGGTGGGTACTGGTTATGTCCAGCCAAAGTTGCCTGAGCTAGAGCTTGGAGCAAAGCAGGCGGTGCAGGAAAGTCCGGGAAACCTTGTGAAAGGTTAAGTGCACCTAAGCGCTGTGCCATTGCCGTCATGGTACTAAAAATAGTTACCCCTTGTGCGGGCAATTTTGACTGAAGCTGTAGCATGTTATTCTCTTAAGATAATTATTAACGTTATAAAATCGATTCAATCGCTGCGCGAATTACACCTAGAGTTAAACCGATAAATGCACCGACCACAACACCGTTGACACGAATCATGTGTAAGTCACCACCGACTTCATTTTCAATTTTTCCAATCATTTCACGTGAGTCCCATTCATGAATGCGCTCACTCACATAGCGTATGATTTTATGGCTATATTGGTCCGTAAAGTTCATGGCAAGTCCTGTCATTTCTTTGTTGAGAACTTCACGTACTTTTACATTTTGAACAAGGTTTTCACCCAACTGCTGAATGGCAGCTCTGAGGTTCATTGCAATACCAGAGTCTTCTTTCATTAAATCTTCTTTAATGGCATCACATAAAATAGTGACAGCACCACTAATGAAATTTAGGACTTGAGGGCTATCTAGTAGCGCATCTTTACCGCTATTTAAGCGTTGACTGGCAACACTATCAGGATTTGCTAGCTCCAGCATAAGCGAATGGGCAATAGTTTCAATTTCCTGTCGCCATGGGTGCTCGTGGTCGGCCAGCATGGATTCTACTTTTTCCACCAATGAATCGATGGTGCGCTGCTGAACATCAATACCAATCCAGCTTGCACCTTTTGCAAGTGACCAGACACCCAGTGCTTTAAACATTTTTCGGGTTAATTCACGAGTTTTATCCGGGTTTTGTACCACCCACTCATGCGCGATATCGAGACCACGCTGCAATACATCTTGGTGGAAATCATTCTCCAATACTGCACGCAGCATTTCACTCGCAAGTTTATTGACTTGAGTGTTACGCACCCATTGCACGCTGTTGTTTTGCACGAAATTGGCAATTTGTTCTTGGCTCACAAATTCAAAAACTTTAGGTACAGTTTGCTGAATAAGCTGTACCACTTGCGTATTGTTTTGTGGGCTTGCTAGCCATTGACCAATGGCAAGGCTTAGGTCAGTTTTTTCTAAGCTTCGCTCTACCACTTGAGGTGACAGAAAGTTTTCCTGCACAAAGCGGCCCATTGACTCTGCAATACGGGCCTTATTGCGCGGAATAATTTCGGTATGATCCCGCAAAAATTTAGGGATAGGAAGCTTACCAAATGGGTTTCGAAACAAAACGGTAATCGCATACCAGTCTGCTAGTCCACCCACTACGCCAGCTTCCGCACCTAACATCAAAATATGAATTAAGTTTGTATACTCAGGCAGAAAGCGATTGGCAATCAATAACCCAATCCACAGCACTACTACAATAACCAGCGCCATGGTAGCGAAATATTTGCTGCGCTTCAGATTGGGTGCATGGTGTACTTCTTCTGCCATATTCATACAGTCATCCTATTCATTTTTGTTTTACTGGCGGTTCAGGCGGTGGCAACAACTCTCCTGTCGGACTTAAGCCATATTTTTGTCCGATGGATTTGAGAATTAACGTTGCATCAAAAGCGTCTTGAGGGGCCTGCTTTTGATCCCGATAACATTCAATAGTATACGACACTTGAACAGGGTCGATATTGACCACTTGTGGGAAATCATAGAACGGATCATGCCAGAAACCCGGATAACGACGCCCATAACCATACGGATAAAAACTCGGTGCAGCTGGATAAACCACAGCCTGACGAGGTGGTTTTTGGCTTTGATTACTTGGGTCATTTTGTACTTTAAAAAAGCGGAAGCCTTTTTGTACGGTCGTTTGTGCTGATTTCACTAAAGTAATTTCTTCAGCTGTTCCATAGCTCATGTTTGAGTCAGCTTGGAAACTGATTCGAAACGTTTGAGCATTTAACGGATAGGCTGAAAACTGGCCAAGCTGATCGAAGGTTTTTGGTTTGCTTGGTATAGTTGAACAAGCACTTAGAGTTAAGGCAGTGCCTAAAGCTAAACAAAGAGAGAGATATTTCATGGTGAACTCCCAGCTGAGCATGGAAGAATGGATGACTCAGCATTAAAAAAGAGAAGTCTTAAAAACTACTGTTCGGTTCTAGTAAAAATTCGGTTTCCTCTGGTGTTGAAACACGTCCAAGGATGGCATTGCGATGAGGATAACGTCCAAAGCGATCAATAATCACTTTATGCTTTTTCTCAAAGCTTAAATTAATTTCATTGCCGAGGCGTTGAAATAACTTTAAAGCAAACTCATGGATCAATTTTGATTCACTATGCATAAATGGCATATACAAAAATGAGCGCTGGTCAGGATTAAGCTGTGCATCGAGTTGTAAGCTAATTGCTTCTTGTGACAGTGCTAAAGCGAGGCTGTCATATGCAAAAGATTCAGGTTGATCACGATAAATGTTGCGAGAAAACTGATCTAGCACAATAATCTCTGCAAGACGACCTTCTGGGGTTTTCCGCCAAGACCAAAGTTCTGCTCGAGTTGCCTGCTGATGAATATCTGCAAATTGATCACGGATTTTTTTGTCAAAATCATCACTTTTTGCAAACCAAAGTGAACGGTGTTCAGGTGAAAACCAGAAGTTTAAAATGTCTTGATCGTTCATGATATTGACAACTCTTTAGCAATTATTCTTCAATAAAATCACAATTCTTTCGTGTCTTAAATAACAAGATTGTGATAAAAATTGCCAAACCGAAATGATGTGATCATATCAACATCCATATCATGTCACGATTTTGTATATAGTGATCTTTTATAAGCGAGCAAATGCATGAGTCAACCCACTACACCATCTCAATCAGTTATTCCTGCTTGGGTGGATTCGTCGCTACTACAAGGCATGTTACGTGGAATAGAACGTGAAAGCCTACGTATGCAAAGTAATGGGTTCTTATCACAAGAGTTACATCCAAAGGCATTAGGTTCAGCTTTAACACATCCAAAAATTACGACTGACTATTCAGAAGCGTTGATGGAGTTTATTACTTCACCACAGCCAACGATTGGTGATGCCTTGCATGAACTCACCGATATTCATGCGGTTGTACACCGTCATTTAGAAAATGGTGAAAAGCTCTGGCCGTTGTCTATGCCATGTATGCTAGATGACAACGAAGAACGAATTCGTTTAGCTCAATACGGTACTTCTAATATTGGTCGCTTTAAAACGCTTTATCGCCGTGGTTTGGGTATTCGTTATGGTCGCCGTATGCAGACCATTTCGGGCGTCCACTATAATTTATCTTTCCCTGATTCACTTTTTTCTGCCTTGCAGGAACATGAAACTGACGAAAAATTAAAAGCACTCAGTCTGCAAGATTATCGTAGCCACCGTTATTTTGGGCTTATTCGTAACTTTATTCGTCTGACCCCACTGGTTATGTTCTTAGTCGGGGCGAGTCCATCGGTTTGTCGTTGTTTCTTGACCGGACATGAACATCATTTGTTGCCTTTAATCAAAGGGTCATACTATTTACCTTATGCTACAGCATTACGGATGGGACGTTTAGGCTACCAAAACTCGGCACAAAAGAGTTTAGGTATCCATTACAACAACTTATCTGGTTATCTGGCTGGTTTACAAAAAGCAGTACATTCTCCTTACCCGCCATTTAGCCGTTTAGGGTTAAATGATGCCTCTGGTGAACCGTTGCAAATTAATGATCATGTTTTACAGATCGAGAATGAATATTACAGTCTCGTGCGTCCAAAACAGGTCCCGCACGCGGGAGAAACACCTTCTCAGGCCTTGCAAAATCGAGGAGTGGGTTATGTTGAACTTCGTGCAGTGGATGTAAATCCATATTCACCAATTGGTGTAAATGAAACAACGGCTGGTTTCCTTGAGGCACTGGCGCTTTATTGCTTACTCAGTGGTAGCCCTGAGTTGTTATGTCCCGAGCAAGATTTGATTGAGAAGAACCAGACAGAAGTGGTCAATCGTGGCCGAGCGCCAAATGCGACGATTACTGATTTAAACGGGTCTTACCATATTGAAGATTGGGCACGTCAGCACATTTCTAATATGCAGGATTGTGCCAAGTTACTCGATCAGACCTATGCGACAGATCTGTACAGCTCGGCTTTGGCCGTGATGCAAGAACGTATTGATGAAGTAGATGAAACACTATCTGCGCATGTGATTGATGACACGTTAAAGCATGGTGGAACCTGGAGCTTTGGCAGTCATATGGCACAGATGCATGCTGAAAGTTATGAAAAGCATGAAATCAGTGCAGAGACTTTGCAATATTTTGAACAATTGGCTGCACAATCTTTACATCAGCAAGAACAACTTGAACAAGATAGTCAGATCAGTTTTGATCAATATCTTGAACAATATAGATAAAAATGAGGTTTTACATGCGATTAAGTTACCGTTTGGTGAGTGGACTGCTTGTACTGGCAAGCATTGTCGGCATGTCTTTTGCGTTATATTTGGAACATGTAAAAGGGTTAGAGCCATGTCCGCTCTGTATTTTTCAACGTGTTGGCTTAATGGCAATGGGGTTTGTGGCGCTCATTGCATTTTTGCATAACCCAGTTTCTAATGCGGTTAAACGCTTCTATGCATTTTTAGCAGGCATTGCAATTTTATGGTCAGTGGGCGTGGCAGGCCGTCATGTTTGGCTACAGCATTTACCACCAGACCAAGTACCAAGTTGTGGACCAGGTTTAAATTATTTAATCGATGCACTACCCATGAAAGCAGTTTTACAAGAAGTCCTTTCTGGTTCAGGTGAGTGTGCTGCAATTGACTGGACTTTTTTAGGTCAGTCTTTACCAGTATGGTCTTTGGTTTATTTCCTTTTACTTTTACTGGTCTGTTTATGGCAGTTATTCCGTTTTTATCCGGCATTTAAGACTGCTAAAAAGTGAATTTAATATGATTAAAAAAAGCCCAACTTAAGTTGGGCTTTTTTTAATCATATTCGAACAAGTGAAAATATAAGAAAAATTGATAAAAATAACGCATAATTTTGTAGACAGATAGTTCTGTTTTTTATAAAGTGCAGCCGTTTATATATCCTAATGATTATAAAAAAATGGTTTTTAATATATTTAGTGTCTTGGAAAAAATAGGGCTAAATGCTCAGAAACGTGCTATCCATGTACAATTTTCTAATGAACTACTCAATAACCAAATATTCTTACAACGTATAGAAGGTCAACATCAGTTGAATGGTGGCCTAATGGCGGAATTGATCTGCCTTTCAACTAATGCCCAAATTGCATTGAAGCAATTTATTGGTGTTCAAGTCGCTGTTGATCAGGTCACTGATTCGGGGCAATTGTTCCGAACTACAGGTATTGTGACTGAGGCCAGTTATGGACAAAGTGATGGCGCTTTAACGCTTTATAAGCTGACTATAGAAGATGCGACAAATTTATGGCACAAACGCCGTAATAGTCGTGTTTTTATGAATAAAAGTATCGTAGAAATTACCGAAGTTTTATTTAAAGAGTGGCAAGAAAAAAGTCCACTGTTTGCTGCGAGTTTAAGTCTTGACTTGAGCGGCTTAGGTCAAAACTATGATATTCGACCTTTTACTATGCAGCATAATGAGTCTGACTATGACTTCCTTACGCGTTTATGGCGAAGTGAAGGTATTAGTTGGCTCATTGATGAAACAGAGCTTTTTGTTCCGCATTTTACTGCGCCAATACAAACTCAAAAACTAAGATTAATTGATGACAATAGCCAGTATCAGGCTTTAGAGCGTCGTAGTATTCGCTATCACAGAAGTAGCGCAACCGAATATCAAGATAGTATTACTGGCTTTGTTGCAGTACGGAGTTTGCAACCGACAGCGGTACATGTGCAGCGCTGGCAACCCGATGCCCTTACACAAGAAGAGGGTAATGGTTCGGTTGTTACCACGCATACACATTCAGACAGCTTTGACTCCGCCACTTTAAGTCTTGAGCAAGCATGGCATGTAAGCCCGGCTTGGATGCAAGATTTAAAAGGGGAAGATCAGGCAACGGCTTCAGGCAGTAGTCAATTAGAAAAACTAAATCAGCACTTCACCGACATGCATGCGAGTCGGGCTAAATACTTTAAAGCCTATAGTAGTGTCCGCGATAGCCAAGTCGGGTATTGGTTTAATCTACGCGAGCACCCTGAAATTGATCAGCATGAAGGGGCAGATCAAGAGTTCTTGATCATTGCTAAAAACTTCTATAATCAAAATAACTTACCTAAAGATTTACACCAGCAGGTTAGCCAGTTATTAACCCAAAGTCGTTGGGATCAAAATGGTTATGATGATATCGAACGTCAAGGTAATGAGCTGACTCTAATACGCCGTCAAATCAAAACTGCGCCTGAATATAATCCAGAACAGCATCGCCCAATTGCCTACCCACAACGAGCAAAAGTCGTGGGACCAGAGGGAGAAACCATTCATGTCGATGAATGGGGACGCATTAAAGTACGTTTTCTATTTACCCGTAGTGATGATCATGGCCATGATGGTGGTGCAGGTAGCAATGACAATGATACCGACTCGGCTTGGGTGGATGTACTGACTCCTTGGGCAGGAGAAGGTTATGGGGCACGTTTCTTGCCGCGTATTGGTGAAGTGGTTGTTATTGACTTCTTTGACGGCAATATTGACCGTCCATTTGTGACTGGGCGCATCCATGAAGCGCAGCGCTCACCCACTAAGTTCGATGTAAAAGGGCAACTTCCTGCAACTAAAAAACTGAGCGGGATTCGCAGTCAGGAAATCAATGGCAGTGGCTTTAACCAATTACGTTTTGATGACACAACCGGGCAAATCAGTACCCAACTCCAAAGTAGTCATGCAGCAACACAGCTGAATTTAGGTAATTTAAGTCATCCAAAAGAACAAGAGACGAGCCAAGGCCGTGGTGAAGGCTTTGAGCTCAGAACAGATGCTTGGGGAGCTGTGCGTGCGGGTAAAGGCATGCTCATTAGTACCTATGCACAAGAGCAAGCGATTGCAGATCATTTAGAGGCTGCACAAGCACAATCTTTACTTTCACAAGGCTATGAAAGCATGAAAATGCTCAGTGAAGTTGCAGCCAAGCAACAAACTGATGCTTTAAACGTGATTAATCGCTTACCCAAATTCATCCAGTCGCTTGAGCTAAAAACCACAGGTCAGGCATTAAATAGTACGGTAAATCTGTTTAAGGAAGGCATTAATAACGACCCTATTCATGCACTCAAAAGCTGTGGCGGCTTTATTGAGGATATTGGTGCTCTAGGCGGAAACGCAAAAGGCGTTGTAGATGAATTTAATGCTTTCTTTAGCGATGCCAAAGATGCAGTGGAAAACTTAAAAGCATTCATCGAAAACGTTGAAGAACATGGTGCCGACATCGTTAAAGGTAAACTTGCCAGCATAAAAGATCGTATTCATAAAAATCCATTTGAGAGTATTAAAGAGGTTGGAAAGGTCTTAGCGAATGTCGAGGCTAAGGACTTTGACCTAATGAGTGTATGTGGAACTTTTAGTAAAGGCAGTAAATTGGAAGTGTCACCTTCTAAAGCATTGAGTTCTTTACAAGGCTTTATGGAGGGTTATACCCAAGGTTTAGAAAGCAGTTCCGATACTAAACAGCAAGAGCAAGGCAAGATCTTCAGACAAGCCCTTATGTTGTTAGCATCGCCAAATGGCATTGCTTTGACAACACCTGAAAATATTATTTTGCAAGCGTCGCAAGATATTGCCGAAAGTGCTAGCGGTTCAATTAATTTGAGTGCACAGAAAAATATTATTGGGCATGCACAAGACAAAATTAGTTTCTTCGCTGCGCAAAAAGGTTTGCGCGCTTATGCAGCAAAAGGAAAGCTCGAACTACAAGCACAAGACGATGCTATTGAAGCAATTGCCAAGAAGGTCATTAAGCTGATTTCTACTGAAGATAAAATCGAGCTTACGAGTCCAAAAGAAATTGTATTAACCGCAGGTGGGTCACAGCTCAAAATTAATGCCAATGGCGTGTTTTCAACAACAGGCGGTAAGTTTGAAAGTAAAGCTGGGCAGCATTTGTTTACGAGTGGGGCCAAGGTTTCATATGAGGTTCCTAAGATGCCTAATACACCAAGTTTTAGTAATCGTTTAGATATATATGATCTATTTTGGGAAAGTGACTTTAGTAAGCTTAGCTATAAGGCATTCATTCCAGAGACAAATTCATTTACTTCAGGGGCTGTAGATGAGCATGGACGTACAGGAAAAATTAGTAGTGCTGATCCAACAAATGTTCAAGTTTTAATTGGTTCTGATGATGAATGGGGGCTATTAATTGATAGCTTTGATGAAGATGACTTTTTAGAAGATCAGAGCATAAATGGTAATAACTCTGGAATTGATAATAATACTGAAGATAGGGGCTGAAAATGAATAAAAAATCATTAGTTACAATACAAATTTTAGATTTATTTGGCAGCCCAATTTCAAAAGCACAATATGTAGTAAAAAACCAGAAAACTGGGCGAGTTATCGCGGCGGGACCAACAAATTCATCTGGGTGTATTGTTGAAATCAGCCAAGATAAAGGAACTGCTTTAGATGTATATATTAAAAGTATGTTTAAAGGCTCAATGGTTAAAGTACAAAGTTTTGTAATGTCTAAAGACCGAATGATTGTAAAAATTACAAGTCCTAAAGTCCTTTTGGATTTAAAAACATTAACGAATCAAGGTAATAATGGACAATATAAAAGGAAAACACATATTGTTAAAAAGGGTGATACGCTTTTTGAAATAGCACAAAAAAATCATACGACTGTTCGAGCACTAGAACGTTTAAATAAAATAGACGATCCCAATAAGATTAGTATTGGACAAGTCATTAAATTACCAGTTCATATTCCTGCTTCTGGAAATCATTCACACCAAGACAAACCTAAGCACAAGCACTCAGCTCAATCTACAAATAAACCTACTGCTAGTAGTGCAAAAACAACCCCAGCTCCAGTAGCAAAAAGACCAGCTAATCCTTCTTCTCAAACAAAACAAGAAAATGGGCTTCCAGAAAAAGCACATCAACTTTATGAAGATACTAAAAAAGCATTGAATGAAGCTGCAAGTTCAGTTTCTAAAATTTTGACTATTGATGATCGTAGTCAAGATGGAGGTACTCCTAAAGCAAATACTACAAATATTTGTAAAACCAATCCTCAATGTATTTCCAGTGGTAAAAGTGAGTTAATCAGAGAAGTTAATATTCGCTTAGCAGGTTTTGGTGGAGCATTACCAACAGATGAATTTACAGAACTGACAGCAACATGTATTAAACAATTTCAACGGGATTATATGGGGGTTCCAGACACTGGTAAGATTTGTGGTTCTGTTTTAGCTGCCTTAGATAGATTCAGAGATGAATATGGAATAGCTTCTTACTTTGAATCGATGAAATGTCCATGTAAAGATTATGGTGGAGGAAAACAATGTAATGGGTTTGGTGCAGGTAGAACAAAACAGTATAAAAATAAAAATGGGACATTAGGCAATTTTGCAAATGAATATTCAGGTATACATAGATCGGTTATTTGGATCTTAAAAGCCACTTTATTTTATATTAAAAGAATACATAACAAAGAATTCACATTTAATAAAATTGATTCAGGATATCGTTGTATTGAAAACAACGATGGTCATAATGGACAGAGAGAGCATAGAACTACAGTTAATCATATTGGGTTAGCGTTAGATCTACATTTTAACAAAAATGGAAAACGCACTAGAGAAGAGAGTGACATGAACTTAATAAGGTCAGCTCTCTTCGGTACATTTATGAATGCATCAAGTGCGAGAGCTAAAAATAAAATATATTTAGAACCAGCTTGGTATGGGAAGAGTGAAGGTGCTAAAACTTGGGTTCATTTTGATATAACTCGCTATGGAAAAGAATATTTATCAAAAGAGCTATTTGCAAATACTGTTGAAAATCTAAATGGTGACTATTTGGCGAACATTGTAAAGAAAAATAATTTGATAAACTTATTATCTTGTAGTGGGAATATTTCTATTCCGAGTAATGTTGTCCAACCTAAGCAAGAGAAAAATAAACTTTTTAATGAGGAAGATGCACGTAATGCATTAAAAGTTATTCATGAGAAATATGGTAAAGATATAGCAATAATTGTTGAAAAAATGTATAGGGTGGAAACTAGGCACTTTAAGTCAGAACAATATCAACATTGTGGTACTCCTGGCATGGAAAAAAATGGTTCAGCACCATATTATGGATGGGATTCTTCATTGTTTACAGATAAACCGATAGGAACATGGTCTGCTTATGAAAATGCGGGGCTAAGTGGCTCAGGAGGAAATGCACAAGTAACAACAAGTAAAAAAGTTTTTGTTTGTGTATCCTCAGTTTTGGTTGGTATGACATATGTAGCAAAATATATTAAAAAGTATAATGGAAATTATGCTCGATGGTTTGCGCTAGAAGATGGTAAACAAGCAGTTTATCGGAATGCATTAAGCAAAGTGAAAGCAAGAATCGTAACTGAACTTTAAAGAGGTTTTATAATGAAATTTGTATTTTTTTTATTTACATTATTTCTGATTTCGGGATGCAATGCAGAAAGTTCTAAAATCGCTTATGATCAAAAAAAGCAATGTAAGAATGATCTGATGTTAATAGCATCTAAGAATTTTGATTTTAATGGTATTAATAAGGATGATATAATCTTTGATTTTTCGGAAAAAGATTTTATAAAAATTTTTGTTAAAAGTAAAAGTGGAGTTAATAATGGTGCGACTTTTGGTTGGATAAGAATTGATAGGAAGGATAATAAGTTATATGACATTACATATGATGAAGAAAATAATATTCCAATGAATCTTTTTGATAGAAAAGATTATATAAGAAAATGTCTTTAATTAATTAAATTTTTGTGAGTATATTTGTGTCTAAGAAAATAATTTTATTAATAATTGTATGTTTTAATATTAGTGCTGCTTATGCAGCTAATAATATAGCTGATAAATGCTATATAAAAAATGAGATCGTATCAAATGAGTTAAATAAAGTTAGTGCAGTTCAGTTACCTTTTTCATCAAAAAGTAAGGTGAAAAATATAAATAGTAAAGCTATTTCTAGTTTTTCTAGTAATTTTTTTGAATATATTGATAGAAAAGGTGGTGATGTAACAGAATCAGGTATAATTATAAAATTACCAAATATTTGCGATAAAGTCGTATTTATTAGTTATTTTGTAGATGAGGGGGAGAATATTAATTATGCTTTAAATGTATTTAAGAATGGTGCAGGGAAGTCTGTCAATTTTGGAACTGGTTCAGAGTTTTGGATTGATGAAAAATATAATATAAAAGTAAAGTATTATCATGGAAAAAATATTTTTTATAAATACTTTAAAGTAAGTGAGAAGGGTGAGATATTAGAGTCAAAAAAACCATTCTAAAATAAATATAGCAATTAATTATACAGCAGATAATAATCTTAAAGAGATGAAACTAGTATGTTCAGTTGACTGATGTAAATTTTAAATTTAAAACCTAATATTTTTTGTAGACTGAGAAAACTGCATGTTTAAATTTTTTTTAATTGGTATGTTAGCTTGGACTAATGCTGCTAATGCTGAGTTTAATATAGAAAATAATCAAGATCAGCCAGTAAATATCAAATTAGGGTATCGGAGTGTTTTAAATTCTTCCTTCATATATACTGATGTCAGCAAAAATGTAGATTTGAAAAAAAATATCGTTATTGTTCCATATGGCGAAGTTACAGTTTTACTAAATCCAGTTTTGAATAATAATAATGAGATAAAAGGAAAGGATTATTACTTTATAAGCTATCAACCTAAAATTCTATTAGGGGAAAGTCAGTATAAGCTTCCTTTTGTTATTTCAGATGTTGGAGCAATTGGCACTAGTATTATTTATAATGATAATAATATTTCTATTTTTTCAATTGAAAGTTATACAAATCCTGGGTCCAATAATGATTCAAAAAAATTTAAAAGTGATATATATGTATTTAATAAAAAAAATTTAGGAATATACAATCCATTATTTTTATCAATAAATGTTAAATTAAGAAGTTTAAATGATGCTTCAATGAAATTTACAAAATTATCATCCATAAAGTATAATAAAAATGATAAGTCCTATCAAGTGGTATATGATTTTCAGAAAGTAACTGAAGATTTTACTTCAACTGGAAAAGTTAATTATGAGAATTTCCCAATTCAATATTCTTTTTCCTTGGTTCCGGATAAAAATAAACCTTTTTTAATTAAAGATATTATTGAAAAGAGAAAGGGTGATAAAAATATTGTTTCGAAAATTGAAAATAATGATATGTATTCATATTTTTTAAAATAGAAATATTTTAATATAAATATATTCTTATAAGCAGTAATAAATTAATATAATTTTTGCTGCTTATAAATAATTGGTAATATTGAAAATATTTTCTTATTAATAAAAGTTAATACCGAATGACTAAATATCTCAAATTTATAGTTTTTACCACTTTCATGATTGGATCTACTGAGACTTCATATGCTGACTTTGGTTTTATTCAAGATAAAGATGGGTATGTGAATGTAAGGGAAAATTCAAGTTTAAATTCTAAAGTTACGTCCAAATTAAATAGTAATGAAATTGTTTCTTGTGTGATGGATGAAGGGACAAATAATTTTTGTTTAGTTAATGCAAGTAATGGTGTAACAGGATTTATCTATAAAAATAGAATAAATAATTTTAGTGGTTACACTTCTATTAAGCTATCTCAATATTCTAGCGAGAAAGCTGTTTATAGTGATAAAAATATAATAGTAGAAGTGTATGCAAAAAAAGCTATTTTAGATCCTAAACTTTATAAAACTTTTAAAGGTGAATATAAGTATTTTAATAATAAACAATTCTTTGGTACTGATGGTAGTTTACCTAATAATGATTTTTTACAACTTGATAAAATCATAATTAAGGATAAAGATAAGAAAATAGAAATTGGTAAAAATGATATAGAGCAATACTTTTTTCCTAAAAATGGTATAGATGGTGACAAGAACGAGCTTGCTGATTTTAAAATATATTATTTAAATAATAATATTTATATTTTAAATACTTTTAATAATGCTGGTGCAGCAGCTTACAATATTGTTTTAAATATAAAAAATGGAAAAGTAATTGCCAATAAAGCTTGGAAGGTTGAAATTTAAAAATATTTTCTTTCTTCTACAAAAGCTAGTTAATTAAAGAAGCCTAACAAAAATTGGGCTTCTTTTACGTCTCTACAATCCCTTCCAAATCTTTGAGTGTATAGTTCCATTCATCAATTATGAGTTTGAATACCTTCTTGCACATAATCATGTAGATGAGGAAACTGCTAACAAGTATTTTTTAGAAAAATTAAGTGGTACTGAATTTAAGAATACTTTAAACTAAAAAACATTGCTTTATATGAATTCGTAACTATAAGCTTGAATAAATAATTGATTTAAATTTAATAATGTTATGTTGATAAATTGAGTATATTGGATGTCTAGAAGTAAATTATTTTTAATATTAGCTTTATTAATACCAAACCTTACTCAGGCAAAAAATATTATTTTATATGATGATTCAAATAGTATTATTTCTCAAGGATATAAAAGTATTAATGAACTTGGCCAATCTGTAAAAATAGATGAAGATTACGAAATTCTAACTAAAGAATATTCTTTTAATTCTAGTGATGAAAATGCTCATTCTTATAGTATTATTTTGAGGAAAGGAAATAATTTATATAATTTGGATCAGAATAAAATATATGGTTTGAATCGATATATTATTTCACCATATTTTTCAGATGATAATTTTATTGGTTTCGTAGAATATACGGGAAATGTATTAAGAGGTGATTTTTATATCATAAAGAAATTTTATATTTTTAATAAAAAAGCAAAAGAAATTGCTGTTGTTAAACTAATGGATACAAGTGTTTTGCCAAATAAAAAAGGTCAGTATGATTATAATTTTCTTGATCAAAATTATATAAAGAAAATTACTGTGGATGATTCTTTAAATATTTATACTATAAATTCTATATATGTTCAAAACAATCCTGCTGTTTGGAAGGTGATGTCAAAAGAATTTAAACCAGGCTATAAAGTTAATGACGGTTTTAAATTTAGATTAACAAAAGATAATAAAATTAAATGTGAGAATTTAAAAGGTTCAACTTTAGAGTGTAATGAAGGTTTTATGCAAATTCATCAAATAAAATAGAAGCTCAACATTTGAGCTTAATTGATTCTATACTATCTTTTGTTAATTCGATATGATAATAACGATAAGAATTAATTTTAAAAATTTTGGTTTTTAATAGTTGATTTATAAAATATTTTATCTTTATTATGATAATTTAACTTGATTGTTTGTAAATTAACCAAATGAAAAAAACTTGTTTTTTATTATTGCTGACTCTTTCTGCTAAGACATTTGCAAATACAGATAAGTGGAATGGTACTTATCATTATTATAGTTCAGAAGAGTTGCCGGGTGGTAATGTTGCGACGATAGAATCTGTTTTAACACTCACACCAAAAAAGTGTGAGTATTCTATTGCTGGCTTCCAGGTTGATAAATCTTATATATGCAAAGTGAAAGAGAAAAATAACGAGCTATATTTCTTTAAAGTTCAAAGTGGTGAAAAGTTAGGAAAAGTAGTCTTTAAGAAAGGAAAATACTATCTTTATTCTGATGAAGTTTTAGATAATAAAGATAACTTATTTTTTAAAGATAAATAATAGTTATAAAACTCTTTTTTAAAATATTTCAGACTCTATAAAAAGCCCAACAAAAGTTGGGCTTTTTTTATGTCTCTACAATCCCT